>JAPLLF010001045.1 GCA_026387715.1 Pseudomonadota bacterium | reverse complement strand
CAGCAGGCCGTCGTCGGGCAGCTCGCTGTGCGCGGTGATGACGTCGACCACGAGCTCGCCGGCGATCGCCTCGGCGCCGTCGAGGAACCGCGCCGGCGCCGCCTCGCGTAGCGCCCGCTCGAGCGCGGTCGGCCGCGTGCCGACGATCGCGGGGTCGCGCTCGTCCGCCGGGCGATCCGGATCGCGCTCGAACACGTGCAGCCGGACCGGTCCGGCAGGCTCGAGCGTGTCGAGCAGCGCGAGCACCTCGGCGGCAGTGGTCGCCCGCCCGAGCGACCGCCCCCACGCGCGCGCGAACGAGCTGCACGGCGGATCGTCGGCGTGCGCGGCGTCCACCTTGAACGTCGTGAGACCCGGGCGCGCGAACGCGAACCGCAGATCGGGCCGCCGGGTCGCGAGCTCGCGCTTGAGCCAGGCCACCGAGGTGGGCTGGTGCAGGAACCACAGGAACGTCGTCGGCTCGGCCACGGCGAGCGCAGCTTGCCAGACTTCGTCGCGATCCGCGCCTCCCATGCCCGCGAGCTTGGCCCGCGATTAACTGACAATAGGCTGACAAATCCCGGGCGTATCACCATGACCATGAAGCTCACGCTCCCGACCCAGCAGCCGTTCTCGCTCGCCCAGGCGATCACGTTCATCCAGCGCTTCGCGCCGATCAAGGCCGACTACGTCGTGACCCCGACCTCGGTGACCGCCGCGGTCGTGCGCGAGGGTCGGGGCCACTGGTTCACCCTCCGCGACGATCGGCCCGAGGGTGGGCCTGGCGAGGTGACCCTCGAGCTGTCGCCCCGCGCGCCGGCGTCGGTCGCGCGCCTCGCGGCGAGGTTCGTCGGCGCGCACGAGGACGTCCGCGCGTTCTACGCGGCCGCCGAGGGCGATCCGCCGATGCGCGCGCTCGTCCAGGAGCTCCATGGCCTCCACCACGTGCGGTTCCTCACGCTCGAGGAGATCGCGGTGTACTGCGTGATGATGCAGCGCACCCCGATCGCGCGCGCGGCCGCGATGAAGCGACGGTTCGTCGCGCAGTTCGGGAGGCCCGTGCTCACCGCCGACGGCACGCTGCTGCGGGCGATGCCGGAGTTCGACGAGCTGACCCAGCTCGACGGCGACGCGATCGGCGCGGCGATCGGCCACGGTCCCAAGGGGCGGTCGATCGCGAAGGTCGTGGCCGGCGTCGCGGCGCTCGGCGAGGACTTCCTCACGACCGCCCCGTACGCCGACGCCCGGGAGGCGCTCCTCGCGATCCCCGGCATCGGCCCGTTCTCGGCAGGCGCGATCCTGCTGCGCGGGCTCGGGCGGATGGACGAGCTGCCGACGTTCACGCAGTTCGACGAGGCGGCCGGCAGGATCTACGGGCCCGCGTACGACGCGCGCGCGATCGAGCGTCGTTACCAGCGGGAGATCGGCTACTGGGCCTACTACGTGAAGACCGGGGCGGCGCGGAGGGCCCGGACGGTGGATACTGTCTGAATGATCCGTGCCGTCGTGCTCGCACTCGTGGCGATCTCCCCCGCGTGTTCGAAGCCGAGCGCCGAACCTCCACCCGCGCTCGCGCGCGCCAAGGTTGGCGTGGTCCTCGAGGTCACGGGCAAGGTGACGGCGACGCACGACGGCCAGACGCGCGACCTCGCGCAGGGCGCCGAGGTCGTGACCGACGACGTGATCGCCACCGCGGCCGACGGCAAGATCACGATCGAGCTGCTCCACAACCACGCGCGGTGGAGCCTCGGCGGCGGTCGCCAGGGTGCGGTGCGCACGTCCGCGGCGTGGGACCTCCCCGTGGTCACACAGGTCGCGGCCGCGGTCGGGGGCGACTCTTCGGCGGCGGGGCGGCCGGCCGAGCGCAGCGCGGTCGACACCGCCGCGTCGGCCACCGACAAGAACGAGCCGGAGAAAGCCAAGGACGTCGGCAAGCGGGACGAGCCCACGATCGCCACGACGACGACGACCAAGACGACCAAGACACCGATCCCGCCGAAGGATCCGCCCAGGAACGACCTGTCCGATTCCATGGGGGGCATGACCGGCACCGGCAAGGGTGGCGGTGGAAACGGCACCGGGGGCATCGGCATCGGCTCGATCGGGACGATCGGCCACGGCGCTGGAGGAGGCGACGGCTATGGCGCCGGCCACGGCAGGCTCGGCGGGGGCCCCGCAACCAAGCCGCCCACCATCACGA
>JAPLLF010000311.1 GCA_026387715.1 Pseudomonadota bacterium | reverse complement strand
GCGGCGCGACCGGTCGGTTCGGTCGCGCAGACCACCCTCGGCGTCAGCCCGGCGCGGCCCGCGCTTCGTGCGAAGACTTCTGGCACGCCGGCGTCGGTGGCTAGCGCCCCGGTGCACGACAAGCTCAACCCGCTCTACGTCGTGCTCGGCGCGGTCGCGGCGATCGGGCTCGGCGTCGCGCTCGCGCTCGCGCTCGTGGACTAGCGCGCGTATGCTGGAGGTGTTGCGGGACCACGGTCTCCAGGATCCGGCGTCGACCCAGGGTCTGCTGCGCGACGTGCTGGACTCCGTCGCCAACCAGATCGCCGTGCTCGACGTGGCCGGCAACATCCTCGCGGTCAACCAGAGCTGGCGGCGGTTCGCGGAGGAGAACGGCGCCTCCGCGCTCGTCGACCGGTTCGTGGGGATGAGCTACCTCGACGTCCTCGATCGCTCGACCCGACGCGGGGACGACGATGCCCGCGCGAGCGCCGTGGGTATCCGGGCGGTGCTGGCGGGCGAGCGGGGCGAGTTTCAGTGCGAGTACCCCTGTCACGCGCCGACGACGCAGCGCTGGTTTCGCATGCGCGTCACGCCGTTGACCGGGACCCAGCGGGGCGCCGTGGTCTCGCACATCAATCTCACCGTCGAGCGGCAGGCCCAGCTGGCGCTCGACGACAGCGAGGCGCGGTTCCGGGCGGTCGTCGAGAACGGCAACGACGGGATCCTGTTCTGTGACGCCGACGGGACGATCCAGTATCGCAGCCCGTCGTACCAGCGGATCAACGGCTACGCCGACGACGAACGCCTCGGCCGATCCCGGTTCGAGCTGATCCATCCCGATGACCTCGCGCGCGTGCGCGCCCACTGGGCCGCGGCGAGGATCGTGCCCTCGCCGCACGAGATCGAGTATCGGTTCCGGCACAAGGACGGCACGTGGCGGTGGAGCGCGTCGACCGTCGTCGACCTCCTCGACCATCCCCACGTGCGCGCCGTGGTGTGCGCGAACCGCGACGTCACCGACCGCGTCCACCGCGAGGCCGCGCTGGTGCGTAGCACCGCGCTGCTCGACCGCGTGGGCGCGCTGGCGCAGGTCGGGGGTGCCGAGCTGGACCTCCGGACCGGCCAGGTGCACTGGTCCGCCGAGATGTGCCGCATCCTCGACCTCGACCCGGCGCTCCCGCCACCGCCGCCCGAGCGCTGGAGCGCGTTCTTCGAGGACGACGCGCTGACCGCGTACCTCGCGGTCGTCGAGGAGATGAACACCCGGGGCACGCCGATCGACTACGAGACGCCGATGGTCACGGCCACCGGGCGGCGGATCTGGGTGCGGATCCGCAGCACCGCGGTGATCGAGGATGGTCAGGTCGTGCGGCTGATCAGCGCGCACCAGGACATCACGGCGCGCAAGGCGACCGAGCAGGCGCTCGCGGAGAGCGAGGCGCGGTACCGCGCGGTGGTGGAGCTGGCCCCCATCGCGGTGGTCATCCACGATGCGGGGCAGATCAGGTTCTCGAATCCCGCGGCGGCACAGATGCTCGGCGCCGCGAGTCCGGCCGCGCTGCTCGACCGCAACACCAAGTCGCTCGTGCACCCCGACGACTGGCCGATCGCACAGGCGCGGCTCGCGTTCGCGCATGCCCACGATCAAGCCGTGCCCACGATCGAGACGCGCTACCTGCGGCTCGATGGCAGCGTGGTCGATGTCGAGACCCTCGCCCTGCCGATCACGCTCGCAAACAAGCGCGTCACGATGGTCGTGTTCCGCGACATCTCCGCGCAGAAGCAGACCGATCGCGAGCGGCGCTTGCTGAGCGCGGCGCTGGTCTCCGCGGCGAACGGCATCGTGATCACCGACCGGGCGGGGAGGATCGAGTGGGCCAACCCCGCGTTCACGGTGATGTCGGGCTACACGTTCGCCGAGGTGCGCGGTCACACCCACGGCGCGTTGCTGCGCTCGGGCCGGCACGATCGGGCGTTCTTCGAGGCGATGTGGGCCACGATCCTGGACGGCCGGGCCTGGTACGGCGAGATGATCAACCGGCGCAAGGACGGCCACGAGTACACCGTGGAGATGACGATCACGCCGGTGGTGGACGAGCACGGCGAGATCACGCACTTCGTCGCCGTGACCCACGACGTGACCCAGCGCAAGCAGCTCGAGGACCAGTACCGCCAGGCGCAGAAGCTGGAGTCGATCGGCGGGCTCGCCGGTGGGATCGCGCACGACTTCAACAACCAGCTCCACGTCATCCTCTCGCTGGTCGAGCTCGAGCTCGACGAGCTCGATCCGGCCACGCCGCTGCACGCCAGCCTGTCGGAGATCCGCCACGCGGCGATGCACTCGGCCGCCCTCACCCGGCAGCTGCTCACGTTCGCGCGCAAGCAAGCGATCGCTCCGAGGGTGCTCGACGTCAACGACGAGGTCGTGGCGTCGCTCAAGATGCTACAGCGGATGATCGGCGAGCACGTCCAGATCTCGTGGACGCCGGGCGCGGCGCTGTGGCCGATCCTGATGGATCCGTCGCAGCTCGGCCAGATCCTCACCAACCTCTGCATCAACGCGCGCGACGCGATCGCCGACGTCGGTCGCATCCTGCTGTCGACCTCCAACATCACCCTCGACGCCGCGGGCAGCGCAGCGCACGTCGACGCGTTGCCCGGCGACTACGTGCGGCTCACGGTCGTCGATACGGGCCGTGGGATGACGCCCGAGGTCCTGGCGCGGATCTTCGAGCCGTTCTTCACCACCAAGGCCATCGGCGAGGGCACCGGCCTCGGACTGGCGACCGTCTACGGGGCGATCCGGCAGAACCACGGCTTCATCACCGTCGCCAGCACGCCGGAGGAGGGAACGACGTTCGAGGTCTACCTGCCGCGGGGCACCCGGGTGCACGAGGCCGCGGCGCTCGCGACGTCGGTCGCGGCGCTCCCGCGCGACCACGAGACCGTGCTGGTGGTCGAGGACGAGCCGAGCCTCCTGCGCGTGACCACGCGCGCGCTGGTGTCGCTGGGCTACGTGGTGCTCGGCGCCGGAGGTCCTGCCGAGGCCACGCGGATCGCGCTCGCGCACGGCGGTGCCATCGACCTGCTGCTGACCGACGTCGTCATGCCCCAGATGAACGGCCGCGACCTCGCCGCGCAGCTGACCTCGGCGCGCCCGGGGCTCAAGGCGCTGTTCATGTCGGGCTACTCGGGCCAGCTGCTCGGTGCTGTGGCCATGGAGCGCCTCCTCGCCAAGCCGTTCAGCCTCGGCGCGCTGGCGACGGCCGTGCGCGCCGTCCTCGACGGCGGTTAGCGCTTGGCGACCTGGACGCGGGCGTCGTTGAACGCGCCCTGGCCACCGAGGTCGGCGAGCCCGGGCGGGATCAGCGCGTTGGCGGTGAAGCCGTTCGCCGTGTGCTTGCGCCAGAACCCCTTGTGGAGCACGCAGACGCCGGGGCGCACGTGGGCCTCGCGCTTCGCGACGCAGTGCACCTCGCCGTGAGCGTTCCACACGCGCACGTCGTCGCCGTCGGCGATCCCGCGCGCGTCGGCGTCGGCGATCGCCAGCTCGATGGCGGCGGGTGCCTCGCGGAGCTGGCCGAACGTCGACGAGATCTGCGTCGCCAGCGCCGGCGAGATCAGCGCGAGCGGGAACGCGTCGGTGGCCGGGTCCGGGCGATAGGCGTAGAGCTCGCCGGCCTCGGCGTCGAGCGCCGCGGGGACGAGGTGGATCTTGCGATCCGGCGTGGACGGGAACACGTCGACGAACGGGACGCGGTTGGCGCCGTCGGGCGGCGCGGCGATCCCGTGCGCGTCGAGCTGGCCGCGGAGCGCCTCGCCGCGCGGCGACGCCGCGAAGATCCGATCGACGATCGCCTGATCGGTCGTCGCGTCGTCCGGCTGCGCGAGCCCCATGCGGGCGAGCAACGCGCCGAACAGCTCGGTGTTGGTGCGCGCCTCGCCGTACGGCGCGACGACCGCGGGCCGATCGAACATCCGCATCGTGCCGTAGCCGCGGTGCAGCTCGCGATGCTCGAGGAACGTCGTCGCCGGCAGCACGACATCCGCGAGCGCGGCGGTGTCGGTCATCACCTGCTCGTGGACGACGACGAAGCGGTCGTCGCGCGCGAGCTGCTCGACGAGCAGGCGCTGATCGGGCGCGGTCGCGACCGGGTTGCAGTTGTAGACGAACAGGCACTCGATCCGCGGATCGCGCAGGTCGCGCAGCTGCACGCCGATCTCGCTCATGTTCACGAGCCGCGTCGCGGCCTCGGGCGCGCCGATGCCGGCCTCGGCGCCGACCGCCCAGCGCGCGTCGGAGTTCGACATCGTGTAGCCGCCGCCGCGCACGCCGAACTTGCCGGCGATCGCGGGCAGCGCGAGCACCGCCGCGATGCTGCCGCCGCCGTTGCGATTGCGCTCCATGCCCCAGCCGGTGCGGATCACCGCCGGCGAGGTCGCGGCGTAGAGCTCGACGAACGCCTCGAGGTCCGCGCGGGCGACGCCGGCCTCGCGCGCCGCGGCGTCGAGCGACCACCGGGCGGCGCGGCGCGCGTACTCGGTGAAGTCGGCGACGTGGGTCTCGATGAACGCGCGATCGATCGCGCCTCGCTCGATCAGCGCGTGGCCGATCGCGAGCGCGATCGGCAGATCGGCGCCCGGTCGCACCGGCAGGTGGAGGTCGGCGTGCCGCGCGAGCGGCGTGGCGCGTGGGTCGACGACGACGAGCTTGGCGCCCGCGGCGCGCGCGCGATCGATGATCGGCACGAGGTGGATGCTCGTCGCCGACGGGTTGACGCCCCACAGCACGATCAGCTTGGCGTGGGCGAAGTCCTCGAGGGCGACGCCGGGCATCGCGCCGTAGAGCCCGCGCTGCGCGGCGCTCGTCGCGGCCGCGCAGAACGTGAGCTGGAGCCGCGACGCGCCGAGGCGCCGGAAGAAGCGCGACGCGCAGCCCCCGTCGGTGATCCAGCCGTTCGAGCCGCCGTAGTGGTACGGCAGCACCGCCTCGCCGCCCGCGCGGGCCACGATCCCGCCGATCCGATCGGCCACCAGGGCGAGCGCCTCGTCCCACGTCACGGTGCGCCACCGCGGCGGCCCGTTCTTGGGGCCCGTGCGCACGAGCGGCTGGGTGAGGCGATCGTCGCCGTACATGTGATCGGCGAACTTGCGGACCTTGCCGCAGATGAACCCGTCGGTGAGCGGGCCCCGCCGGTCGCCCTCGATCCGCACGACCCGGTCGTGCTCGACGGTGACCTCGAGGCCACAGGCGTCGGGGCAGTCGAGAGGGCACGAGCTCGCGTGCTGCGTCATGCCCGGAATCTACCAGGTCCCGCCGAGGCCGAAGGTCGGGGTCAGGTGGCCATCGGGGCCCTGCGCCTGGCCGAACGACGGCGCCACCGGGATGTCGGGCGTGTCGTAGTGGCGGGTCAGGATCCCGGCGCTGACGAGGCCGATCGCGAGGCCCCCGATCGCGAAGTTCGCCAGGTGCTCCTGGGCCGCGGAGCCGTCGGTCTTGTTCGGATACGCGAGCGCCTCGGTCGCGAGGCCGCCGATGATCCCGACGAGCCCGCCGAGATCGATCAGCGCGGCGTGCGTGCGGCTGACGACGAAGTAGCGCGACAGCAGCACGCCGGCGACGGTCCCCATGCCGAGCCCCGACAGCGTGAGCGCGGCGCTCACCCGCGTGCTCGCGTCGTTCACGGCGAACGACGCGGCGAACAGCGAGCCGGTCGCCGCGCCCCAGATCATGCCGCTGTTGATGATCGCGGCGTCGCCGGGGCGGATCCGGGCCTTGTCGCCGATGTAGTAGCCGGCGGCGGCGGCGGCGAGC
>JAPLLF010001036.1 GCA_026387715.1 Pseudomonadota bacterium | reverse complement strand
GATGAATCGCGAGCTGACGATCGATCGCGCGACGAACGCGCCGCAATGGAACGGCAATCCCGTCGATCATCACGAGCTGATTCGCGATCTGTGCTGGCTCGAGGATCGGGTACTCAACGGGGAGTTCTCCGTGGGGGCCAGAGCATGAAGGTCAGTGTCATCCTCGATGCGGTCAAAACGGGATGATCGTCGATGAGGGAGACGGCCACCCCAGTCGCACGAGATTCGCGGGACCGCCTCGTGCAAGAGCAGCCCGACAATCCACGACTCCTCACGCGGGCGCGGCCGGCGCCACGCCGTGCGGCGCGTCGACGCACGGTGGCGTGACGGATCCCGAGGACCTTCGCAGCCACATGCAAGCTGCCCAGTGGCAAGCACAAGCTCTCGTGGGCTCGTCCCGACGAGTGCGACGCGGTGATGACCGTGATCGACGACACGCTGCGGCGGATGCGCGACGCTTCCGCGGAAGCGTCCGCGCCGCCGGAAGCCCCCACCGACGCTTCACGCCGCTTCACGCTGCGGCGATGCATGGACACGCGGACGTCGTCGACCTGCGGATCGGCGCGGGTGCCGCCGCCGATGTGCACATCGGGGCGCACCCTCAACCACCGATCGGGTTCAAACCGGTCGGTGCGCTAGCGCTTGTCTGAACGTGGATTTGCGATCGAGCCGTCCTTCGGCACCTCACGCCAGCCACCGCCGACGAGGCAGTCGTCGCTGACGAACACCCACTCGATCCCGGGCGCAGGCGAAAGCGCGAGCTGGTCGGATACTTCCTTGTCGGACGTGCAAAGGAATGCTGCGAGTGGCTTGGTCGTCGACGGCTTCCAGCGGCCGTCATCGCCGCAACCGCGAGCGCCGCCATGGTACGTGCGGCCCGCGTCCGCGCGCGCGGCAGGGATCTTGGTTCGTTTGCATTCGAGCTCGACCTTGTCCGCGCCGTTGGCGACGGCGATCGAGAGGACTCCGGCCTTCTCGGTCGCGGTGCCGAGGTACCTCACGAGCGAGACCTGAGGGAGGTCCTGTTGGCGATGGTGACCGATCACCGTCTCCTCCAGGGTCACGACGGTGAGGACCGCGCGGCCCGCGTCCTGCTGCAACGTGTAGGTCACGTGTCGATCGCGAAGCGGCGCGATCTCCAACGAGGTGACATAGGTGCGGCCGATCCACTTCGGAGCCGCGACGAGCTCGGACGGGATGTCGAGCGAGCGGTTGCTCGAGGGTGAAGGCGTTGGTGGCCCTGATGGAGGTGCCACGTTCACTGGTGACGTTGCCGCTGGGGCGGCGACCGGATCAGCGACTGACGCCGTCGACACGAGGGTGTGCGACCGCGGGGCTGCTTCGCAGCTCGCAACGAGGGCAAGCCAGATCGTCCAGCGAGCTGACGGCACCAGTGGTCTCGGCGAAGGTGGCACCGGGACGCGAGGCCTACGCGTCGGCCCAGTTGTCGGCGATGCCGATGTCGACCTCGAGCGGGACCGACAGCTGGAACACGCGCTCCATCTCGTCCTTGAGCGCCGCGCCGATCTCCTCGGCGACGTTCGGCGGCGACTCGAACACGAGCTCGTCGTGGACGGTGAGCAGGAGCTTGATCGGCCACCGCTCGGCGCGGATCCGCTTCATCGTCGCGAGCATCGCGAGCTTGATGATGTCGGCGCCGGTGCCCTGCATCGGCGTGTTCTGCGCGACGCGCTCGGCGGCGTGACGCGCCTGCGGCGACTTGGACATCAGGTTGGCGATCGGCCGCCAGCGCCCGAGCAGCGTGCGCGCCCCGCCCTGCGCGCGCGCGACCGACACGATGTCGTCCATGAACTTGTGGATCGTCGGGAACCGCTCGAAGTAGCGCTTGGAGTACTCGGCGGCCTGGGTGCGCGGGATGTTGAGCACGCGGCCGAGGCCGAAGTCGCTCTGGCCGTAGGACAGGCCGTAGTTGACCGCCTTGGCGATCCGGCGCTGCTCGGAGGTGACGTCCTCGCGCGCGACCGAGAACACCTCGGCGGCGGTCTGCGTGTGCACGTCGATGTGCTCGCGGAACGCGGTCGCGAGCAGCGGGTCGCCGGACAGGTGCGCGAGGATGCGCAGCTCGATCTGCGAGTAGTCCGCCGCGATCAGCACGTGGCCGGGCGCCGCGAGGAAGCCCTTGCGGATGTCGCGCCCGAGCTCGGAGCGGATCGGGATGTTCTGGAGGTTGGGATCCTGCGACGAGATCCGGCCGGTCTCCGCCGCGACCTGGTTGAACGTGGTGTGGACGCGCCCGGTCGTCGGATCGACCAGCGGCGGCAGCGCGTCGAGGTAGGTGCCCTTGAGCTTGCTGATCTCGCGGTGCTCGAGGATCGGCGCGATGATCGGGTGGTCGAGCAGCTCGAGGGTCTCGGCCTCCGTCGACCAGCCGGTCTTGGTGCGCCGCACGCCCTTGGTCTCGAGGCCGAGCTTGTCGAACAGCACCTCGCCGAGCTGCTTGGGCGAGCCGACGTTGAACTCCTCGCCCGCGAGCGCGAACACCTGGCGCTCGAGGTTCTCGAGGCGCGTCGACACCTCGTGGCCGAGCTTCTTGAAGTGCCCGACGTCGATGCAGATGCCGACCTGCTCGATCTCCGCGAGCATCGCGGCGATCGGCAGCTCGATGTCGCGATACAGCTTGTCGAGCCCGCTCGCGGCGAGCCGCGCCGGCAGCTCGGCGGCGATCGGCAGCAGCGCGTGCGCGATCGCGCCAGCCCACGCCCCAGCGCTCTCGACCTCGACGGACTCGAGGCTCTTCTTCGAGCGCCCGGTGCCCGGCGAGCTGATCTTCGCGGCGCGCGCCGACGAGAACAACGTGGCGCGCGGCGGCACCAGCACGCCGCCGAGCCGGTTGACGACGACCTCGGCGGCCTCGGCGTCGACCGTGCAGTCGATCATGAACTGCGCGAGCATCGTGTCCTCGACGATGCCGGCGACCACGACGCCCTCGCGCGCGAACGCCCGGATCACGGTCTTGGAGTCGTGGCAGACCTTGGCGATCGTCGCGTCGCGCATCACCGCGTACAGCGGCTCGAGGTCGGCGGCGGGCGGCGGCGCCGGCGCGCCGATGTAGCGATGGCCGAGCGGGACGTAGGCCGGCGGCAGATCCGCCACCGCGATCACGACGCCGATCATGTGCGCGCGCTCGTGCCGCTCGGGATCGAGCTCGACGAAGATCGCCATGCGCTGGGCGGCGCGGATCTCCGCCGCGAGCGCCGCGATGTCCTTGGCGCCCACGAGCCGCGTCGGCTGCGCCGCGGTCACCGTCGCCAGCGCGTGGACCTCCGGGGCCGGCACGACCACGAGGTCGTCCGACGGCGGCATCCGCATCTTGACCTTCTCGACGAGGACCTGGAACTCGAGCTCCTTGAACAGGTCGTGGAGCTCCTGCAGCTTCCAGTCGGTCGCGCGCAGGTCCTCGAGCGCCAACGGCAGCTCGACGTTGCGCTTGAGCTCGACGAGCATGCGCGAGATCTTCACGCGCTGCAGCTGCTCGGGATCGCTGAACGGCTGCTTGATCTTGATCCGCGGCACCACCGGGTTGGCCTCGAGCAGGCCCTCGAGTGAGCCGTACTGCTCGAGCAGGTTCGCGGCGGTCTTGTCGCCGATGCCGTAGATGCCGGGGATGTTGTCGCTGGTGTCGCCGACGAGCGAGAGGAAGTCCGGAATCTTCTCCGGCGGCACGCCCATCTTCTTGATGACCTCCTCGCGCGTGTAGGTCTTCTGGTGGAGCGCGTCGATCATCTGCACGTGGTCGCCGACCATCGCCATGATGTCCTTGTCGGCGCTGTAGATGACGACCTCCCAGTCGCGCTCGCGCGCCTGGCGGACGCACGTCGCGATCACGTCGTCGGCCTCGACGCCGGGGACCGCGATGACCGGCCAGCCCATCGCCTGGACGACCTTGGCGAAGTACTCCATCTGGACGACGAGCTCCTCCGGCGGCGCCTTCCGGGTCGCCTTGTATTCCGGATACATCTCGGCGCGGAACGTCTTCTTGCCGCTCTTGTCGTCGAACACGACGACGATGCGATCCGGACGGGTGTCCTCCTCGAGCCGCAGCAACATACGCGCGAACACGTAGAGCGCGCCGGTCGGCATGCCGTCCTCTCGCGACAGCCGGACCGCCTTGCGCTCGCCACGGGAGACGTTCATCAGCCCGTAGTGGGCGCGGAAGATGTACCCGTGGCCGTCGACGATATACAGGCGCTCCGGCACGCGCGCACTCTACCCCTGCCGGTTGCGATGGTATTCTCGGCTGGCCGACTTTTGGATCCTGGCCCCCGATGACAGACCCGGTCAAAGACCTCGCCCACGACCACACCACGCTCAACGCCCGCGTGATCGCGCTCGGCGCACGCCTCGCCGACCTCGGCCGACCGGAGACCGCGGCCGCCACCTCGGAGGTCGCCGACGATCTCGGCGCGCTCCGCGAGGAGCTGTTCCACCACTTCGCACGCGAGGAAGAGGGGCTGTTCCCGTTCGTCGCCGAGGCGTTCCCCGATCAGGCGCGGCACGTCGACGCGATGGCGCTCGCTCACGACGGCATCTGCGGGGCGCTCGCGCGCGCGTACCACCTCGCCGCCGACGACGCCGACCTCACGATCGTGCTCGCGGTCTACGCGCGGTTCGAGGCCGCCTACGCCGCCCACGCCCGCTTCGAGGCCGCGCTGTTCGACGAGCTCGGCCCCCGGCTGACCGGCGAGCACCGAGATCAGCTCGCGGCGCTCGTTCGCGATCTGTAGCCCGCACGACCCGTGCTCCGCGCAGCTCCACGTTAGGGTGCACGGAATGAAACATTCGATCGCGATCCTGATCGTCGGGGGCAGCCTGCTCGGTGCGTGTGGTGGCAAGAAGGCGGATCCCGCCGCAGGATCGGCGACCGGATCGGCGACCGGATCGGCGACCGCGGGCACGGCGAAGCCGGGTCCCACGACGCCGGCGGCCGCCACGCGCAAGGTCGTCAAGCTCGGCGCCACCGACGGCGCGACGTGCGCGGTGATGGACAACGGCACCGTGCGCTGCTGGGGCAAGAACACCGCGGGCGAGCGCGGGACCCCGTGGTCGGATGACGACGCGGCGACGCCGACCGAGGTCCCGGGCGTCACGGGCGCGGTCGACATCGTGGTCGGCGGCGACGGCGGCTCGAGCGGCGACATCGCCTGCACGTTCACCAAGGACCGGGACGTCTGGTGCTGGGGTGGGCGGCAGATGCTCCCCAACAACAAGACCAAGTCCGAGCCGCGCGCGATCCCCGAGCTCAAGGGCGTGCGGTCGCTGGCGCTCGGCGGCGGCACCGGCTACGCGGTCAAGACCGACGGCACGGTGTGGGGCTGGGGCAGCTCGGCGTTCAACGCGCTCGCCGACGGCACCACCGGCGGCGGCGACGACAAGCCCCTCATGGCCATCGCCGGCGTCACCGGCGCGACGCAGGTCGTCGCGGGCCAGAACCACGGCTGCGCGCTGCTCGGCGATGGCACGGTCACGTGCTGGGGCTACTCGCGCGACCCGCGGCTCCCGACCAAGGTCGAGGGCATCGCCGGCGCGACCGCGCTGTTCGCGATGACCCAGCGCGAGGAGACCTGCGCGGTGACGCCGACCGAGACCTTGTGCTTCACGGGCTACGGCAAGCCGGCGGCGCGCGCCCAGCTCAAGGGCGCGACGAAGATCGCCGGTCGCAACCACCAGTGCGCGCTCGTCGCGGGTGACGTGCTGTGCTGGGGCGACAACGTGTTCGGATCCAACGGCAACACCAACACGAACACCGACCCGGCGAAGGTCGAGGGCCTGACGAAGAAGGCCGTCGACATCGCCGTCGGCCACGTGTTCGCGTGCGCCGCGCTCGAGGACGGCAGCGCCGCGTGCTGGGGCTACAACCAGCGCGGCCAGCTCGGCGACGGCACGCTCATGGATCGCGCGACCGCGACCCCGGTCGTCGGCGTCAACGCCGACACGCTGGGCGCGCCGAGCGACGGCCTGAGCGCCGTGCAGGAGGGCCCGACGCCGACGTCGTTCGACGGCATGCCGGCCGGCTGCAAGAACGGCCCGATCGAGGTCGTGTCGAAGGACTACGCGGGCAAGTCGTTCACGGTGAAGGCGGCGCGCGCGAAGAGCCAGCTCGACGGCAAGACCGTGTCGATCGAGCTCGCCGATCACAACTTCCACACCGGCTGGGCCAAGCCGCGCGGCACGCAGGGCGCGCTGTCGTTCCGCCTCGCCAAGGTCGTCAAGACCGGCGACAAGCGCGAGCCGCAGGCCGTCGACCTCGGCGACTACAAGCTCGGGATGGACGAGGAGCGCCTCGTCTCGCCGACGCTCAAGACCAAGTCGCACGACACGAGCCTGATCTCGATCTCGCTCAAGGGCATCGACGCCGGCAAGCTCACGGTGTCCGTGCTCGATGACAAGTGGGTGTGTGGCGAACTCGCGATCGCGGCCGATCACACGACGGTCAAGGGACCGTTCGCGGCGCCGATCACGAAATAGGATGAAGTAGGATACCGGCATGCACCGCATCGTCGTCGACGCCATGGGCGGCGATCTCGCCCCCGACGAGATCGTCCAGGGCGCAGCCGAGGCCTCGCTCGCCCTGACGAACGCCGAGATCATCCTCGTCGGCGACGCGACCGTGATCGGCAGGCTGTTGCCGCGCCTCCGACACGACGGGGGCCGCGTGCGCGTCCATCACGCGCCGACGTTCATCGACATGCACGACAAGCCCGGCGAGGCGCTCGCCCAGAAGCCGGACTCGTCGATCGCGGTGGCCGCCGAGCTGGTCGCCCGCGGCGAGGGCGACGCGCTGGTCTCGGCCGGCAACACCGGCGCCAGCGTGCTGGCGTGCGCCCAGCAGTGGAAACTCGTCGACGGCATCACCCGGGCGGCGCTCGCCGCGGTGTATCCGACGGAGCTCCGGCGCGGCGAGAAGGACGATCCGTTCTCGCTGATCCTCGACGTCGGCGCGACCGTCGACGTCGTCGCCGAGGACCTCGTCGGCTTCGCGGTGATGGGCTCGGCCTACGCCAAGCTGGTGTCGAACAACCGCCGCCCACGCGTCGCGCTGCTGTCCAACGGCACCGAGCCCACCAAGGGGCCGGCGGCGGTGGTCGCGGCGCACGCGCGCCTGCTCACCAGCGACCTCAACTTCATCGGAAACATCGAAGGCCTCGACATCCCGCGCGGCGTGGCCGACGTGGTCGTCACCGACGGCTTCACCGGCAACGTCGTCCTCAAGATGCTCGAGGGCGTGACCGAGACCGTGGTGCGGCTCGCGCGCTACGCGCACAAGGAGCGGCTGTCGTGGCGGCTCGGCCTGTTCGCGCTGTCGTCGGCCATCGATCAGCTCAAGGAGCTGACCGACTGGCACCAGTACGGCGGCGCGCCGCTGCTCGGCTTCGCCCACCCGTTCATCAAGGCGCACGGGCGCTCGAACGCGCGCGCGATGACCAACGCGATCAAGGTCGCGCACAAGGCGCTCGTCGGCGACCTGTGCGGCAACATCAGCCGGACGATGGCCGAGCTCGCATGAGCCTCCTCACGCGCTTCCAGCGGCTCGCGACGTTGCCCGTGCGCGTCGGCGAGCGCATCGGGCTCCTCGATCACGTCCCCGACGGCCTCGCGCCCGGGGCCCCGCTGCCCCATCACACGTTTCGCTGGGATCTCGACAAGACCTACCTGCGCACCGAGTTCGACAGCTTCGCCGATCTCGCCAAGGCGGCGTTCGAGAACGCCGCCGACAAGCAGGCGTACCCGGGCGCGACCGCCCTGCTCCGCGCGCTCGCCCAACCCGGCCATCGCATCTGCATCGTGTCGGGGAGCCCGACGCAGATGCGGCAGGTGCTCGCCGCCAAGCTCGCGCTCGACGGCGTCGCGTACGACGAGTTCGTCCTCAAGAACAACCTCAAGAACATCCTGCGCGGGCGGTTCCGGTCGCTGCGCGCGCAGATCCCGTACAAGCTGCCGGCGATGCTGCGCTCGCGCATCGGCGCGCCGGCTGCGCGCGAGACGCTGTTCGGCGACGACGCCGAGGCGGACGCGATCATCTACTGCCTGTACGCGGACGTGATCGCCGGCCGGGTGTCGATCGGAGATCTCGAGCGCGTGCTGATCGCGGCGCGCACGTACGACGACGACGCGGCGATGATCCTCGATCTCGCCCAGCGCGCGCCGAAGACCGAGGGGATCAGCCGCATCTTCATCCACCTCGATCGCCGGTCGCCGCCGGTCGGCTTCCGGCGGTTCGGCCACCGCCTCGTGCCGGTGTTCAACTACTTCCAGGCGGCGCTGGTGCTGTACCAGGACCACATCCTGTCGGCCCGCCAGGTGATCTTCGTCGCGCTCGAGATGCTCGACAGCGGCCAGTACGAGCTCGGGCACCTCGCGACGAGCATCCAGGACGTCATCCGGCGGGGCCGGATCACCCGCGAGACCGCACTCCGGCTGACCAGCGACGCCAACGAGGCGAGCCAGTCCGGAGCGCTGTCGGGGCGCACCGACCTCCCCCCGTTCGAGCAGATCGCGAGCTCGTTTCGTGAACGAGTTCGCGAACTTGGCGACGGCCCCCTCGACACGTGGGAGGTCGACGATGCCCCGCTCGACTACGTGCGGCTCGTCGACGAGGAGCACGAGCACCGGCGGACACGGCGCAAGCACGGACACACGAGCTCGTCCTGAGGAGCCCGCGCCGCAGGTGCGCCGAGTGATTGTGATCCGGTCGTTTCGCCCGGTCCGGGGTTCGGGAGTACGTTGAGCTGTCGTGCCAGGTCGGGTCGTCATCCTGATGTTGATCGCCGGGCTCGTCGCCTGCGGCGATGACCAGGCGATCTCACCCGACGCCCGCCCGCCCGACGCGGCCCCGGTCGACGTGCCGCCGAGCTACCCGGCGTGTGCCGAGTTCGCGGTCGGCGGCGTCCAGGTGCCCGCGCACGTGCTCGGCGCGCTAACCGGCGCGGATCTCGTGAGCCCCGCGACCTGCGCCGCGATCGACGCGCCGTTCGGCGTCGAGACCGCCGGCCCCGATGCGGTCGTGCGCGTCGATGGCCTCGTGCCCGGCACGACCTACGTCGTGAACCTCGCGTCGGCGAGCGACCTCGGCTTCTACGTCGCGACCGGCTGCGACACGCCGCTCGGGCCGTCGGGGGACCGCTGCCAGCTGTTCGTCGACGCGACCGGCGCGGGCGAGCTCGGCACGTTCGTCGCGACCGGCCCGTCGGCGTTCGTCGTCGTCGACTACTGGTCGGCCTCGCCGCCCGCCGATCCGACGTTCACCCTCGACGTCTACGCGCGTGGCTGCGACGACGCGATCCCGTGCCACGGGGCGACCCCGCGATGCCTCGACTATCGCTGCGTCGAGTGCGCGTCGAGCTTCGACTGCACGACCGGCGCGAGCTCGCGCTGCGACGCCGCGACCAACACGTGCCAGCCGGGCATCGACAGCTGCGTCGGCGACGACGCGCGCGAGCCCGACGACGACGGCCCCGCCGGCGCGCCGCTGCTCGCCACGACCAAGGACGGCGCGATCTGCTCCAAACCCGAGGCCGAGGCCGACTACTACCGGTTCGTCGTCGACACGGTGGGCGAGACCCGCGAGCTCCAGCTCGCCTGGGGCACCGCGCGCGACCTCGACCTCGAGATCTTCGACGCGACCGGCCTCTCGCTCGGCTTCTCGTACTGGGAGAACCCCGAGCGCGTGAAGCTGACCTACCTGCCACCCGGCACGTACTACGCGCGCGTGCGCGAGTTCGCGAGCTCGCCGAACGCATCCGCGCAGCCGTACACGCTGTCCGAGATCCGGACCTCGGGCGTCGGCTGCCAGACCGCGACCGACTGCGCGGCCGAGTTTCGAAACCAGCTCTATCGCGGCGTCTGCGACGCCGGGTCGTGCGTGTCGATCGAGGGCGCCGGCGCGGTGCCGGAGGGCGGCGCCTGCGATTCGCAGGCCGATTGCGGCGCCGGGCTGTCCTGCCCGAGCTTCTACTTCGTCGCCGATGCCGCGACCCGCGAGACCTGCGCGCGCGCGTGCTCGGCGGATGCGCAGTGCGACGCGGGCTTCGTGTGCACGACCTACCTGCCGGACAACTTCTGTGTCCCGCGGTGCACGCGGACCGATCAATGCCCGACGTCGATCTACGCGCCCCCGACGAGCGGCCCGTGGGCGCACCTCGCCTGCGAGGTCTCGACCGGCCGCTGCCTGCCGTAGACGTGCTAGAACCTCGGCGATGTCGCGACCCGAACGCAGCGCGTCGATCCTCGTCGTGGAGGACCACGACACGATGCGCGATCTGCTCGCCGAGGAGCTCGGCGACGCCGGGTTCAGCGTGCAGGCGACGGGCAGCGCCACCGCGGGGCTCGAGCTCGCGCGCACCGAGCACTTCGACCTGATCATCACCGACCTCCGACTCGGCGAGATGGACGGCTTCGACCTGATCCGCGGCGTCAAGACGCTGCCGGACGCGCCCCACGTCGTGATGATCACCGCGTTCGCGTCGATCGAGACCGCGATCAAGGCGGTCAAGCTCGGCGCGTACGACTACATCACCAAGCCGTTCGAGATCGAGCAGCTGCTGCTCGTCGTCGACAAGGCCCTCACCGAGCGCGTGCTGCACCGCAAGGTCGAGCACCTCCAGCGCGAGGTCGACGAGCGGTACGGCTTCGCCAACATCATCGCGAAGAGCCAGTCGATGCGCGACGTGCTCGCGCTCGTGCAGCGGATCGCGACGTCGAGCGCCTCGGTGCTGCTCACCGGCGAGAGCGGCACGGGCAAGGAGCTGGTCGCGCGCGCGATCCACTACAACTCCGCGCGCAACAAGGCGAACTTCGTCGGCGTGAACCTCGCCGCGGTCCCCGAGGGGCTGATCGAGAGCGAGCTGTTCGGCCACAAGAAGGGCGCGTTCACCGACGCGCGCACCGACAAGCCCGGGCTGTTCGTCGAGGCCGACAACGGCACGATCTTCCTCGACGAGATCGGCGAGCTCGCCCTCCCGCTGCAGGCCAAGCTCCTGCGCGTGCTGCAGGAGCACGAGGTCCGGCCGCTCGGCGCGACGAAGAACCAGCGCGTCGACGTGCGCGTGATCGCCGCGACCAACCGCAACCTCGAGACCATGCTTGCGGACGGCAGCTTCCGCGAGGACCTCTACTACCGGCTCAACGTGATCCAGCTCGATCTCCCGCCGCTGCGCTCGCGCCCCGAGGACATCGTGCCGCTCGCCGAGCACATCCTCGAGAAGCTGTCCGAGCGGTCTGCCACCGCGCCGGGGCCGGCGCGACGCTGGCGGCTGTCGCCCGAGGCGCAGCACCTGCTGCTCGCGTATCACTGGCCGGGCAACGTCCGCGAGCTCAACAACGTGCTCGAGCGCGGCGTGGCGCTGTGCCAGGGCGAGATGATCGCCGACGACGATCTGCCCTCGCAGGTCCGCGAGAAGCGCAGCGCCGACTTCCTCGGCACGGCGGTCGCCCGCCGGATGACGGTCGCCGAGCTCGAGCGCGAGTTCATCGAGCGCGTGCTCGAGGACGAGGCCGGCAACAAGACCCGCGCCGCCCAGCGCCTCGGGCTCGATCGCAAGACGCTGTACCGCAAGCTCGACGAGTACGCGAAGGACCGCGCGTCCACCCGCGCCCCGAGCCCGTCCGGCGACGGCGAGTAGTCTGGCTACGACCCGAGGTGATCGCGGAGCCGGCGCAGGCCGAGCTCGGTCTTCATGTCGACGATCTCGCCGCGGACGCAGGCCGCGATCGCGTCGTCGAGCAGCAGCCAGCGGGTCGACGCACCCTCCTCCATCGGCGAGCCATCCCCGGGCAGCGCGAGCTGCGCGGCAGGATCGACCTCGACCGCGGCGAAGTAGAGCTTCTCGGTCATCGGGCCGGGCGACGGCAACATGCCCGCGCCGAGCATGATCACGGCCGCGGGCGCCACGACGAAGCCGCCCTCCTCGAGCGTCTCGGCGGCCGCGCGCGTGCGCAGCCCGGCCTCGCCATGATCGCCGGTCTCGAGGATCCCGGCGACGAGCTCGGTGAGGAACATCGTCGGCGGCGGCTCGGGGATCACCGCGATCGACGCGTCGCGGGCGAGCGCGACGATCGGGCGAAGCCCGTCGCGCACGAGCACGGCGATCCCGTCGGCGCGGCGCGCGAACACCGCGACGACGACGGCGTCCTGGCCGTACGGACGCGCGATGCCGTCGCACCAGTAGCCGTCGGAGATCGTGCCGTCGGCGCGCCGGTTGCGCAGCCGGAACCGGCGCAGCTTGAGGAAGCCGCCCGGGGCGAGCAGCTCGTCGGAGTCGATGACGAACCCGACGACCTCGTGGAGGGAGGTCGTCGTCACGCGGGCGGCGCGGCCGGCGTCGGGGTGTCCGAGCCCGGCGTGGGCGCGGGTGGCGTCGTCGCCGGGGCCGGGGCCGTCTCGGGCGGCGGCAGCATCTGCGGTCCACCCGACTTCACCTCGTACTTCTTGACCGCGGCGTAGATGTCGAACGCGAGCTGATCCGCGCGGCTCTGCGCCCAGCCCGGCACGCTCGGATCCTTGGGGTCGAGCTTGTCCGGGTTCGGCCGCCCCTTGATGAAGCGCGCCATGACCATCGCGACCTTGACCACGTAGTTCTTGTCGACCGGCACGAGCGTCACGACGAGCGCGATGTTGAGGCTCTGATCGGCGATGTAGCGAACGTCGTCCTGGCGCTCGGAGACGAGCCCGTCGGGCGTGTACCACTTGCCGACCGTCTGCAGCCCGAGTTGCGTCTCGTCGGACTTCTGGATCTTGTACTTCTGCTCGACCGCCGCCTTGACCTCGTTGAACAGCACCACCGGATCGGCGCTGTAGCGCGCCGTCTTGGCGCCGGCGATCTCCTTGTTCGAGGGCCCGCACGCGAAGGTCG
>JAPLLF010000035.1 GCA_026387715.1 Pseudomonadota bacterium | reverse complement strand
TCGTCGAGCGCCCGGCCGACCGCACGGTGCAGGAGCCGATGTGGAGCAAGCTGTTCTCGGCGTTCTCGCCCGAGACGTATGTCGTGCCACGGCTCGACGGCAAGCAGCTGGCGCGGTGCGCGCAAGCGATGATCGCGATCGAGCTGACGCATCCCCAGATCCATGCCCGCAACGCGGCCGGGCAGGCGCTCCATCGCTTCTCGCCGAGGTCCATCGAGCGCGTCTTGATCGCCGCGCTCGTCGAGCACGCCGCGAGGTACGCCGCCATGGAGGGGGAGGGGGCGCCCCTCGATCACGGCAAGTCGGAGCGCGACCAGCTCGAGGCGGTCACCGCGAACCTCTACAACGCGGTCGTCGGGCTCGGCACCCCCGGGGCGCGCCTGGCCCTGGTCGAGCGGCTGTTCGACGAGCGACGCTCGTTCTGGCCGCTCGGCGCGGCGATCGGTCAGATCTTCGACGCGGAGCTCCACCTCGCCGTGCTCGCGGCGATCGCGCGACGGCGCGACGGTCGCGCCGCCGGGTGCTACGCGTACGCGCTCGCGGAGCACGTCGAGCATGCCCCGGCGCTCGTCGAGCTCGGGCAGATCCTGGCGGACTGGCCGCTCGGCGACGAGTCCACGCGCGGCTACGTCGCCTACGCGCTCGTGGTGTGCGAGGTGGCGGCGCTCGCGGCGCACGACACCGAGCTCGTGCGGAAGATCGAGCGCGCGCGCGCGTCGATCCTCGTCGAGCCGAGGTGCCCGGCGGCGCGCTGGCGCGACCCGTTCGACGAGGTGAGCCTCGCGGCCTCGCTCGCGTACGTGATGTCGGGTGACGCGGATCGCGAGAAGGCCCGCCTGGTCGTGGCCGGCGCGACCGCGCGCGCAGCCGGCACACCGCAGCTCGCGATCACCGACGGCGAGCTCGGCCTGCTCGCGGGGACGACGGTCGCGCTGCGGCTGCACGTGGATCGCGTGTCCGGCGAGATCTGGTTTCGCGATGCCGCGCTGCGCGTGTTCGTGTTCGACGGCTACGAGATCGTCGAGCCGCCGTTCGAGTCGGTCGCGACCCCGGCGGAGTTGCTCGAGGGCATCGTCGCCATCGACGAGCGCGAGATGTGGTGGGACGAGCTGCGCACGCACTATCGCGAGGTGCTCCGGCTCGAGGATCGCGTGATCCTCAGCTGGGGCAAGGGCGGGGCGAACCCGGCGCAGCAGCTGCTACGCTTCTCGACCCGCGCGGCCGCGAGCCTGGCGATGGAGGCGCTCCGCGCGAACGTATCGTCGGCGTACACGCCCACCGGCGCGTACTACGTGCCGGGCAAGGGCGCGATCGTGCGGACCTCCGGCCGCGATCCTCGAGCACGCGCAGCGCGAGCTGTCGTGGATGCGCGACCGCGGTGGGACGCTGACGTGCGTCGAACACTCCGCGGCGCGTCGCCGCCGCGAGGATCTGTCGGTGCGCGAGTGGATCGCGACGCGGTTTCGCGACGACGTGCAGGACGCGATCTGGCACCTCGAGGCGTTCGACGAGCTCGCCGCGTACCTCGACGCGCACGGGTTGCGGGCGGCGGTGCCCGAGCTCGATCTCCAGCTGGGCGCGCCCGCGAGCGACGAGGACATCGACGCGCTCGATGCCGAGCGTGCCCATCCGGTGCCGACCTCGCTGCGGTTGCTGTGGCGCGCGCACGGGCGCGCGAGCTGGAAGCTGGGGACCGATGGTCGTCGGTTGCTGGGGCCTCGCGAGGTGCTGGCGCGACGTGCTGCGACCCGCGCCGACGTGATCGTCGAGTCGCTGGCCGGGGAGCCGGTGACGTTCCTCGGCGACTTCCCGCGCGACGATGGTCACGTGTTCGGACACGTCGTCGACAGCGGCGAGCCGCACTGGGATGCCTCGCTCGCGTGGTCGATCGCCACCCGGCTGGTCGGCGACCTCGAGGTGGCGCTCGTCGCCGCCGCGCCGATCCTCGGCGACCTCCGCTACGGCCAGCGGACCGAGCGCCAGGAGCGCGGCGTCTACCTCGAGAAGGATGGCGCGTTCTGGGATGCCGTCGTCGATCTCGACGCGGGCGTCGCGACGGTGCGCGTCGGTCCCATCGATCACGTGGGCGAGACCCTGATCGAACGCATCGAGCCAGGTACCGCCGAGGCGTGGCTCGACGCGCAGGCGGCGCAACGGTGGGCGCTGGGCTATCGCAACCCACCGCCCGCGAAGCCCAGGACGTCGGGGCGAACCCCGGCGACGAAGCCGGCCAAGGCGCCGAGGCCGACGGCCAAGGCCAAGGCGCGCAAGGGCTCCCCGAAGGCGCCTCCCAAGGCGGCCAAGGCCAAGGCCACCAAGCCGTCGCCGAGGGCGATCAAGAAGTCGCCACCGAAACGTGCGGTGCGGTCGAAACGAACGTCGAAGTAAGCGGGTGTTGTCGCCGGGGGGCTTCCCGCGATCACCGGGAACCGAGGTAGGATTGGCGCCATGTCTGACGGTGCGCCGGGGCTCGATCTCGCGTCGATGACGCAGGATCCCGTGCGCTCGCTGGAGGAGGCCCTCCGTCGCGAACAGAAGAAGGTCGCGCTCGTCCAGGAGGTCAGCCGCGCGCTGTCGACCGTGGGCGACCTCGACACGTTGCTCATCCTGATCATGGCCAAGGTCACCGAGCTGATGGAGGCCGATCGCTCGACGCTCTACGTGCTCGACGAGGAGCGCTCGCAGCGGTGGTCGATGGTCGTGCAGGGCGGCGAGCGCGTCGAGATCCGCCTCGCGGTCGGCGAGGGCATCGCGGGCTGGGTCGGCCAGACGCGCGAGATCGTCAACATCCCCGACGCCTACGCGGATCAGCGCTTCCAACCGGCGGTCGATCTCAAGAGCGGCTACCGGACCCGATCGATCCTCTGCGTCCCGATGATCAACGCGCTCGGCGGCATGGTCGGCGCGCTCCAGGTGCTCAACAAGCACGAGGGGCCGTTCACCCGCGCCGACGAGGAGTTGCTGACGGCGCTCGCGAGCCAGGCCGCGAT
>JAPLLF010001038.1 GCA_026387715.1 Pseudomonadota bacterium | reverse complement strand
TCGGTCGAGATCAGCACGAAGCGATCGACGCCGTGCTGGTGCGCGAGATCCGCGACCGTGCGGGTGCCGCCGACGTTGTTCTTCACGGCCTCGCCGGGGTTGGCCTCCATCATCGGCACGTGCTTGTGCGCCGCGGCGTGGAACACGCAATCGGGGCGGTGCGCGGTGAACACCGCGGACATCCGCGCGCGATCGGTCACGTCGGCGATCTGCGGGATCAGCGTGATGGTGGGGAACGCGTCGAGCAGCTCGCGATGGATCTCGAACAGCGCGTTCTCGAACCGCTCGACCAGGATCAGCGTCTTGGGCGCGAACCGGCACAGCTGGCGGCACAGCTCGCTGCCGATGCTGCCGCCCGCGCCGGTGACCATGATGACGTCGCCGCCGATCGAGCGCTTGACCTCGTCCTCGTCGAGCCGCACCGGATCGCGGCCGAGGAGATCCTCGATCGCGACCTCGCGGATGCGCGACAGGTTCACGCGATCACCGACGATCTCGTGGATGCCCGGGATGATCTTGGTCTCGAGCCCGACGTCGCGGCACAGCATCGCGATCCGCCGGATGTCGGCGCCGGACGCGTGCGCGATCGTGATGAGGGCGCGCGTCACGTCCTTGCGCTTGGCGACGTCCTCGAGATCCTTGGTGCTGCCGAGCACGGGCAACCCGCCGATGTGCATGCCGCGCTTGCCGGGCGCATCGTCGAGGAAGCCGACGGCGAGCAGCCCGAGGTCGGGGCGCGCGGCGATCTCGCGCGCGACGATCACGCCCGCCTGGCCGGCGCCGATCAGGATCACGCGCGTGAGCTTGGCGTCGGGGCCGAGCCGCTTGCGGGCCTGGGCCTCGCCATAGAAGCGGCGCGACGCGCGGATCGCCATCAGCCCGACGAACGCGAGGTAGAGGTTCGCGCACAGCGTGCCGTAGGGAATGCGGGCGGGAACGAACGAGTCCGCCAGCAGGGCACGCAGCACGACCAGCACGGTGGTCGCCACGAGCGTCGCGATGCCGACGCGCGCGGTCTCGCGCAGCGACACGTACCGCCACGACATCCGGGGGACGCGGAACGCGTACAGCGTGACCATCTGGACCACGAGGACGTAGGGCCAGCCAGCAAGCGCGATGCCCGCCCACACCGGCGGGATCGAGAACTCGAAGCGGATGAGGAACGCCAGCCAGTACGCGACCGAGAGCACCGCGAGATCGAGCGCGGTCTGGACACCTCTGCGGAAGTAGCGGGACATCTGTTCGAGGGGTTAGTGGGGGGAAGCCCCGTCGCCGTTCAAAAAACAGCAACGAACCTAGCACACCAGACAAAGCGGATCACCACACGCCAGATGTGCGGATTCGCACGGGTTTACGGTATCAGGACGGGATGCGAAACAGGACCTCCGAGGCAGCTCCGAGGGATTCGTGTAGGCTGCGCCCGTCATGAACGTCGTGATGCCGATGGCAGGTCGCGGGAGTCGGTTCGCGGACGTGGGGTACGCGTTGCCCAAGCCGCTGATCGACGTCCGCGGCAAGCCGATGTACGCGTGGGCGATGGAGAGCCTGCCGCTCGAGCACGCGGAGCGCGTGATCTTCATCTGCCTCGCGGAGCACCTCCGCGATCGGGCGCTCGCCGACGACATCCGCCGCCGGTACGCGCACCTCGATCCGGTGATCGTGTCACTCGATCACGTGACCGCGGGGCAGGCAGCCACGGTGCTCGAGGCGCGCGCGTGGATCGACAACGATCGGCCGCTGCTGATCTACAACGCCGACACGTACTGCAAGACCCAGCTCGCCGCCCACCTGCCAGCGCTCCCGGCGTCGGTCGCCGGCGTGCTCGGGGTGTTCGAGGCCCCTGGCGACAAGTGGAGCTTCGCGCGCACCGACGCGATGGGGCGCGTGGTCGAGACCGCCGAGAAGCGCCGGATCTCGCCCTGGGCGTCGACTGGGCTGTACCACTTCACGCGGGGGCACGACTTCGTGACCCACGCCGACGCCATGATCGCCGCCGACGAGCGCGAGCGCGGCGAGTTCTACGTCGCGCCGGTCTACAACCGGCTGATCGCCGCGGGTGGCGACGTCCGGATCGACGTCGCCGACGAGGTCTGGGTGCTGGGCACACCCGAGGATCTGGCCGACTTCGACGCGCGGTATCCCCGGTGAACCCCGCGGACGTCACCGTGCTCATTCCGGCGGCGGGTCGGGTCCCCGAGGGCCTGCTCGCGCTGTCGAACATCGCCTGCCCGGCGATGATCCCGGTCGGCGGCCGGCCGGTGGTCCACTGGACGCTCAGCTACCTGCTCGGCCTGGGGTTTCGGTCGTTCCGGATCGCGGTCGCGCGCCCGGGGATGTTCGTCGAGGACTTCGTCGACTGCGCGTTCGGCGAGCGCGCCGACGTGAAGTTCATCGTGCCAAAACACGATGGTGGCGTCGGCCAGACGATCGCGGAGCTCGCGCGCACGGTCACGACCGCGGGCGCGCTGATCGTGCTCGGCGACACCCACTTCCAGTTCGCGCCCGAGGTCGCGCTCGCCGAGCGCGTCCGCCCGTTCGTGCTCACGCACCCCGTCGAGGAATCGTATCGCTGGTGCGTCGTCGAGACCAACGCCGATCGGACCGTGCGTCGGCTGCACGACAAGGTCGCCGATCTGCCGCCGCCGCTCGAGGCGTTGATCGGCGTGTACTACTTTCCCGACGCCGCGCTGCTCGAGCGGGCGGCGCGCGCGACCGTCGAGACCGCGCTCGCCGCGGGCCGGCGCGCCGAGCTCGCCGGGATCCTCGAGCGCGTGGCCGCGGAGGCGTCGATCGAGGCGATCCCCACCGGCATGTGGCTCGACTGCGGCAACGCCGACATGCAGGCGCGCTCCCACCAGGCGCTGCTACAGGCGCGGGCGTTCAACGAGCTCGCGATCGATCCCGTGCTCGGCACGATCACGAAGCGCAGCCGCAACAGCGAGAAGTTCATCAACGAGATCAACTACCTCCGGCTGCTGCCACCGGACCTCGCGGTGCTGTTCCCGCGGCTGCTCGCGTACTCGACGGACTGGACCGCGCCGTCGGTCGAGATGGAGTACTACGGGTACCCGAGCCTGTCCGAGGTGTTCCTGTTCGAGAACGTAGATCCGGGCGTGTGGGAGCGGATCTTCGATCACCTCCGCGCGATCGTCACCGATGGGTTCGGTCGGCATCGCCGGCCGCTGTCGGCGGAGGCGCTCGAGAACATGTACGTCACCAAGACGCGCAAGCGCCTCGAGACGATGCGCTGCGAGCCCGACCTCGCGGCGATCGTGCGTCACCCCGGCGACGTCGTCGTCAACGGTCGGCCGCTGCGCAACCTCGCGTCGCTGTGGCCCGCGATCGAGGCTGAGATCGCCGGGTTCGACGCCTCGCACGGCAGCGTGATCCACGGCGATCTGTGCCTGTCGAACATCCTCTACGACCTGCGCTCGCGGATCTGCAAGCTGATCGATCCGCGCGGGAGCTTCGGGGACGTCGGCATCTTCGGGGATCCCCGCTACGACCTCGCGAAGCTGTGGCACTCGGTGCACGGGCTCTACGACTTCATCGTCAACGACCTGTTCCGCGTGTCGATCGACGGGAGGTCGATCGAGCTGTCGATCCGCGCGACGCCCGCGCAGCGCGAGATCGAGGAGCGGTTTCGGCGCGTGTTCTTCCACGATCCGCGGGCCCAGCGCGAGATCGAGCTGGTGACCGCGCTGTTGTTCGCGAGCATGCCGGCGCTCCACTACGACCAGCCGAAGCGTCAGGTCGCGATGTTCGCGCGATCTCTCCAGCTCCTCGACGAGTACTTCGGCGCATGAGGATCTGTATCGACCTCGATGGCGTCGTGTGCCAGCTCAAGCAGCCGGGGCAGACCTACGCCGACGTGGCGCCGATCGACGGCGCCATCGAGCGGCTGCGCGCGCTGCGCGGCGCCGGTCACCACGTCATCCTCTACACCGCGCGTCACATGAAGACGTGCGACGGCAACGTCGGCCTGGCGATCGCGCGGATCGGCAAGATCACGCTCGACTGGCTCGCCCGCCACGAGGTCGAGTACGACGAGATCCTGTTCGGCAAGCCGTGGGCCGACGTCTACATCGACGACAACGCGCTGCGCTTCACGAGCTGGGACGCGATCGTGGGCGACGGCTCGAACCTGCCGCGCAGCACCGAGTCGACGCGTCGCTAGCGGAGCTGCGGGAGGCTGGCGCGCGCCGCGAAGAAGCGGCGCAGGAGGACGGCGTCGATCACGAGCGTGAGCGCGAGGATCGCGTAGGCCGCGTGCGCGGGAAACACCGCGAGGTCGTCGACCACGCGCGACAGCCCGAACCCCACGAGCCACGCGTCGAAGCTCATGCACACGCGGCGGAACAGCTCGGGGGCGATCCGCTGGATGAGCGCGTGCCCGAGCGGCATGCCGACGAGGATGCCGGGGCCCATCCAGCCGGCGAGCTCGACGCTGTCGAAGGTGAACAGCCCGAGCGCGAGGTACATCACGAGCGTGAGCAGCGACTCGGCGACGCGCGTGACGGCGAGCGCGACCTTGAACTCGTTCTTGGCCAGACCCTGGTTGTTGAAGAACAGCGCGAGCGGCGGCCCCGAGATCGTCGTCAGCGAGTACAGCACGCCGACCGCGACGCCCACGGGCACGCCGATCGTGCGCTCCCGCGTGACCGGGAAGCGGATCCCCGAGGTCTGGATCAGGATGAGCGGCAGGAGCGCGCCGTAGGCGACGAGCTTCACGCCGGTCGACGGCAGCGACGCGAGCAGCAAGGAGCCGACGAGCACGCCGGGGACGATCCCGGCGATCAGCGGCGCGACGCGCGGGAGGATCGCGCGGACCGCGTGCCGGTTGAGGAACGTGGAGTAGCCGTTGACGACGGTCTCGCACAGCACGAGCGCGGGGTTGAGCAGCTTGCTGCCGATCACGAGCAGCGCGATCGGCACGGTGATCGACGAGTAGCCGTAGCCGAGCGCGCCGGTCACCGTGGCCGCGCCGAGGCTGACGATCCCCAGGAGGATCGTCGGGTTCACGGGATCCGTGCCCTGGCCGCGACGATCCACGCGCGGTTCGGGGCGCGGTCGGCGATCGCGCCCAGGATCGCGCGGGCCTCGGCGCGCTTGCCCGTGGCGGCAAGCAGCGCGGCGTGCTCGCACGCAGCCCACGTCGCGGCGTACGGCACGTGATAGGCGGCGTAGAAGTCGGTCGGGCGGGCGTAGGCGGCGTCGAGCGCGCTCGGCTCGGGGATCGACGGCGCCGGGCTCGCCGGGGCCGGGCCGACGCAGCCACCGCCGAGGAACGTCGCGCGGGCGCGCACGAGGGCGGCGAGCGTGGCGGGCGCGCCGTACGCCGGACGTGTGTCGGTCGCGTCGGCGGCGAGCGCGTCGAGGGTGCGCGCGGCCAGGTCGACGCGCGCGGGATCGACGATCGCGCCGACGAACAGGCAGGCGCCACGCTCGCGCGCGCTGGCATCGTCGCCGCCGGGAAAGCACGGCGTGACGGTGGTCGCGGCGGCGGCGGCGTCGCCGTCGATCCACTGGAGCAGCGCGAGCGCGGCGCGGCGCAGCGGCCGGCGCGCGGGGGGCGCGCGATCGAGCGAGCGCTGGTAGAGCCCGCGGGCACGCGCACGGTCGCCGGACAGCGCGACGACCTTGGCGAGCCCCGCGAGCGTGTCCTCGCCCTCGTTGAGGCGGAGCGCCTCCTCGGCGGCGGCGATCGCCTCGGGGAATCGACCCGCGGCGGCGAGCGTGGTCGCGTGGACGCCGACGGCGTCGGCCTCGCCGGGGAACGCGTCGCGGTACGCCTGGCCGATCTGCAGCGCCGCGGCGGGCTCGTCGAGGTAGAGCAGCACCGAAGAGTAGTGATCGAAGATCCGCCCGCGCAGGTGGGTCTGTGGGTCAGCGGCGAGCGGCTGGTAGGCGTCGCGGGCGTCGGCGTAGTCCCCCGCGCGATACGCGAACTCGGCGGTCCAGAACGCCAGCTCGCGATCGCTGGTGGCGCCGGCCGCGGCGAGCGCGGCGCGCGCGGCGCGCGGCCCGCGCTCGACCAGCGCGATCGCGGCGTCGAGCAGCGCGCGATCCTTGGAGCCCGCCGCGGTCATCGGCTCGACGCGCCGCGCCGCCGCGAGCGCGGCGTCGGTCGCGCCGCCGAACAGGATCGTGTAGGCGTTGGCGCGGGGATGATCCGGCGCCACCGCGATCGCGGCGCGCAGCGACGACAGCGCCTTGTCGCCGTAGAACAGATCGTACTCCTCGACGGCCCGCGCGACGTAGCTGTCGCCGGGGCGCGCGGGTGGCGGCACGGGCGGGGTGGGCGCGCGCGCGAGCTGCCACACGACGATGCCGCCGGCGATCGCGAGCGCCGCGACGACGCCGACCGCGAGCAGGCGCCGGCGCGACGCGCCCGAGAACAGCCGGGTGCGCTCGGCCGCGATCGCGTCGCGCAGCTCCGCCATCGTCTGGAACCGGGCGTCCGGCGCCTTGGCGACCGCGCGCGCGACGATCGCCGCGACCGGGCCGGGCACGGTGGTGAGCGCCGGCGGCGCGGCCTCGGCGATCTGCGCGAACAGCTCGGTGATCGTCGTCGCCGTGTACGGCGGCTTGCCGGTGAGCACCTCGTACGCGAGGATCCCGACGGAGAACACCTCGGAGCGCGCGTCGGGCATGCCGCCGTCGAGCTGCTCGGGCGCCATGTACAGCGGCGTGCCGATCAGCTGCCCGGCGTGCGTGCGGTACGCGTCGAGATCGCTCGTCGCCGAGATCGGCTCGCTCGGCATCGTCGCGTCGAGCGCGAGGAGCTGCTGCGACACGGTCGGCGGCGGGCGCGGTCCGGCGGGCATCACGGCCGCGACATCCCCGGCGAGCTTGGCGAGGCCGAAGTCGAGGACCTTCACGCCGCCGTCGGGCGTCACCATGATGTTGGCGGCCTTGATGTCGCGGTGGAGGATCTTCTGCGCGTGGGCGGCGACCAGCGCGTCGGCGATCCCCTCGAGCCAGCGCAGCGCGGTCGCCAGGTCGGGCGCGCCGTCCTTGCGCAGGGTCTCGGACAGCGTGCGACCCTCGACGAGCTCCATCACGAGGATGTCGTCGTCGGCGTGCTTCACGATGTCGAACAGGGTGACGACGTTGACGTGGCGGATGGCGGCGGCGGTGCGCGCCTCGCGCAGCATGCGGCTGCGGCGCTCGACGTCGCGCTCGAGCTCCGGGGGCATGATCTTCAGCGCGACGTAGCGATCGAGCCGCTCGTCGCGCGCACGCCACACCTCACCCATCGCGCCCTTGCCGAGCGGCGTGATGAGCCGGTAGGGCCCGACGAGATCGCCGGTTTCGGGCACGAACGCGAGACTAGTCGATTTCAGCGCGTTCGCGGACGCGTGCGCGCGTGGCGCTAGTTGGTCAGGAAGTCGACGATCGCGTCGTTGAGCGGCTTGGGCGCCTGCCACATCACGAAGTGGCTGGCGTCCTCGATCACGAGCAGCCGGCCGTGCGGGATCAGCTGCGCCATCTCCTTGACCTGCGCGAGCTCGATGACCTCGTCGTGGTCGCCGTCCGCGAGCAGCGTCGGGGCCTGGATCGCCCGGAGCTGATCCTTGGTGAACCCCATCGGGCGGTGCCACAGCGGGACCAGCGAGTCGACCAGCTGGTCGTACGTGCGCAGCTTCGCCATCCGGGCGAAGTCGGCGCGGCACTTGGTCGAGTACTGGGCGAAGGTCTCGGTGCGCGAGCCCCGCGACTTGCTGCCGTTGGCGTCGTAGTTCGCGCCGAGCACGACGAGCTTCTCGACGCGATCGGGGTGGCCGATCGCGAGCTTGAGCGCGACCTCGCCGCCGTCGCTCCAGCCGAACACCGACGCCTTGGCGACCTTGAGCTCGTCCATCACCGCGACGACGTCCTTCGCCATCAGGTCGTACGTGATCGGCGCCTTGCTCGCCGAGCTGCGGCCCTGGCCACGGCTATCGATCGTGATCACCTCGAGCTTGTCGACGAGCGCGGGCAGCTGGAGGCTGAAGTGATCGCTGTTGCCGAGCCCGCCGTGCAGCAGGATCACGGGCGGCAGCTTCGTGCCTTCGGTCGAGCCGTAGCGCGCGTAGTAGATCTTCACGCCCCCGCCGACGTCGACGAGCCCGGTCGTCCGGGCCGCCGGCATCGCGGCGGGCAGCGGCAGCGTCTTCCAGCGCGGGGGCGCGTGCTTGTCGGCCCGGGCCGGCGTCGTGGCCGCGCTCGCCACGAGCGCCATCAGGACGAGCAGGACGCGGCGCATCTCTGCGATCTTGTCAGTGTGTGAGCTGGAGTGCCAGGCCGAAGCTGGCCTCGGTCGGATCCTTGCTCTTGGGGTCACGAGGCACGGCGAAGGTCCATCCACCCATCAGGCTCGCGATGCAGCCGTCGACGCCCGCGCTGACCCCGCCGGCGCTCGCGTCGACCACGCGGCCCGACTCGTTGACGGTGAACCGGAGCGCGACCTTGCCGGTGAGCGACGCGTCACCGGCGAGACCCTTCTGGTAACAACGCTGGAGGCCGGTCAGGTAGAGCCCGCCGATCTTCGCCATGATCGTGTCGGGCGTCAGCGTCGTGTTGTCCTCGTCGGGGCGCACCGGCGACACCACGATCCGCACCGGCCGGTCCTCCGGCCTGTGGGCGACGTCCTCGATCGTGGTCGGGGGGCTGTCGACGATCACCCGATCGGTCGTGCCGATCCGGATCTTGCCGTCCTCGCGCACGCGCGATGGCGTGCCGATCTCGACGCGGGTGTCGCGGAGATCGCGGATCTGCTGGCTCAGGTCCGAGTCGGGGCGCCGCGGATCCATCGTGCCGGGCGCGCCGCCCGGCTGGTCGTTCGGGTTGACCAGCAGGTTGGCCATCGCGATCGCGTCCCGGATCGCGTCGTCGTGGAGCTTCGCGCGGTCGGGGATCTGGTTGGCGACGTGCTGGTTGTTCGACGGCGTGACGTCCTGCGTCGGCGACACGGGCTTGGCGACGCCGGGTGTCGTCGGCGCAGGCTCGGTCACAGGACTCAGCGGGCCGACGTCGTCGGGCAGGAAGATCTCGACCGACTCCGGATGGTAGGTCATCGCGACCTCGGGCTTGCCCAGCACGCTGGTCTCGGTGTCCTGGACCCACGCCACACACGGCCAGCGCACCGTGCAGCGCGAGCGAGCCACCGACGAGCAGCGCGAGCCGGCCGTCGACGCGATCGAGGATCGAGCCGCGGATCGACGCC
>JAPLLF010000417.1 GCA_026387715.1 Pseudomonadota bacterium | reverse complement strand
ATCGCTTCGTGCTGATCTCGACCGACAAGGCCGTGAACCCCACGTCGGTCATGGGGACGACCAAGCGCGTCGCCGAGATCTACACCCAGGCGCTCGCGCAGCGGAGCAAGACGCGGTTCGTCACGGTGCGGTTCGGCAACGTGCTCGGCAGCAACGGCTCGGTCATCCCGATCTTCAAGGCGCAGATCGAGCGCGGCGGCCCCGTGCGGGTCACCCACCCGGAGATGCAGCGCTACTTCATGACGATCCCCGAGGCCAGCCAGCTCGTGCTGCAGGCCGGCGCGATGGGCGACGGCGGCGAGATCTTCATCCTCGACATGGGCGAGCCCGTCAAGATCGTCGACCTCGCGCGCGACCTCATCACGTTGTCCGGGCTGCGCCCCGACGAGGACATCGCGATCGAGTTCACCGGCGTGCGCCCGGGCGAGAAGCTGTTCGAGCAGCTGGCCGCGGACGCCGAGCACGCCGACAAGACCCGGCATCCGAAGATCTTCATCGGGCGCATCCCGCCGTTCCCGATCGACGAGGTCGAGCGGAACCTCGCGAGCCTGCTGGCGCTCGGGGACTCCCCGGACGGTGCGCGGGTCCGCAGCGCGCTCCACAAGCTCGTGCCCGAGTACACCGGCGCGACGCCGGTCGCGCCCATCGCCATGGAGGTCGCCGAGGTCCCCGTCGCCGAGCCGCAACCCAAGGTGCGGCGCGAGACCACCGGCTCGCGCCCGGTGCTCGCGACCTCGAGATCGGCGTCCTGATGCCTCGGTTGTACCTGTCCCCGCCGGAGCTCGCCGGCACCGAGCTCGCGATGGTCACCGAGGCGCTCGCCTCGGGCTGGATCGCGCCGCTCGGGCCGCACGTCGACGCGTTCGAGGCCGAGATGTGCGCGCGCGTCGGCGTGCCCTACGCGTGCGCGACCGCGAGCGGCACCGCCGCGTTGCACCTCGCGTTGCTGGTCGCGGGCGTCACCGCGGGCGACGACGTGTGGACCTCGACCCTGACGTTCGCGGCGACCGCCAACGCGATCCGGTACGTCGGCGCGCGGCCCGTGTTCGTCGACAGCGACCGCGCGAGCTGGAACATGGATCCGGGGCTGTTCGTCGAGGAGCTCGCGCGCGCCGCCCGCACCAACACGCTGCCCAAGGCCGTCGTCGTCGTCGACCTGTACGGCCAGTGCGCCGATCTCGATCCGATCGTCGCCGCGTGCCGCGCGCACGGGGTGACCCTCATCGAGGACGCCGCCGAGGCGCTCGGCGCGACCTATCGCGGGCGCCCGGCGGGGTCGTTCGGCGAGCTCGCGATCCTGTCGTTCAACGGCAACAAGATCATCACCACCTCGGGCGGCGGCATGCTGATCGGCAGCCGCAAGGACTGGGTCGACCGCGCACGGCACCTCGCCACCCAGGCCCGCGAGCCGGCGCGCCACTACGAGCACAAGGACGTCGGCTACAACTACCGGCTGTCGAACCTGCTCGCCGCCGTCGGGCGCGCGCAGCTCGCGGACCTCGATCGGCGCGTCACCGCCCGGCGCGCGATCAACGAGCGCTACCGGCGCGCGCTCGGCGCGCTGCCCGGCTGGTCGTTCATGCCGGAGGCCGCGTTCGGCACCTGCACGTTCTGGCTCACGTGCGCCACGATCACCCCGCCGATCGCAGGCGCGACCCGCGACGCGCTGCTCGATCGGCTGGCGGCGCTCGACATCGAGGCGCGCCCGGTGTGGAATCCGCTCCACCTGCAGCCCGCGTTCGCCGGCGCGCGGACGATCCGCGGCCAGGTCGCCGAGGCGCTGTTCCGCGATGGGATCTGCCTGCCGAGCGGCTCGTCGCTCGCACCCGCGGAGCAGGATCGCGTCATCGCCGCGCTGATCGGCTGAGCCCCCACACCGATGGCGAAACCCGAACGGTTCGAGGCGCTCGATGCGTGGCGCGGCATCTGCGCGCTCGTCGTCGCCCTCGAGCACCTCAACGTCGACAGCGTGCTGCATCGCAACGCGTTCGTCGTGCACGGGTTTCGCTTCGTCGACTTCTTCTTCGTGCTGTCGGGGTTCGTGATCGCACACGCGTATCGCGCGCGCCTCCAGCAAGGCGGCGCGGTCCGCGCGTTCCTGATCCGCCGCATCGGGCGGCTGTGGCCGCTCCACGTCGTCGCGCTCGGCGTGCTGGTCGGCTTCGAGCTGCTCGTGCTGATCGCCTCCCACGTCGGCATCTCGCTGGGACACGCGGCGTTCACGGATCGCAACACGCTCGCCGGCATCGGCGCCCACCTCGCGCTGATCCAGGGCCTCGGGGTGTTCGACCAGCTCACGTGGAACGGGCCGAGCTGGTCGATCAGCACCGAGGTGTTCGCCTACGTGCTGTTCGCCGGGCTCGCCGCCCTGCTGCCGGGCAAGCTGCTCGAGCTCGTCGCCGGTGCGCTGGTGATCGGCTGCGCCGTCGTCGTGGTCACGCTGGCGCCGCACGGCATGGGCTCGACCTACGATTTCGGCGTGTTCCGCTGCGTGTTCGGCTTCATGACCGGCGTGCTCGTGCGCTCGCTCCACGGACGCCACCCAATACAGCTCGGCACCGGTGGCGAGCTGGTCGTCGTCGCCGCCGTCGTCGCCGCGGTGATCTGGCTGCCGACCGACGGACCGGCGTTGCTCGTCACGCCGCTGTTCGCGCTCGCCGTGTGGGTGTTCGCGGCCGAGTCCGGAGCGCTGTCGCGCGCCCTGCGCCGCGCGGGGCCCCAGGCGCTCGGCGCGTGGTCGTACTCGATCTACATGGTGCACGTGCTGGTCGTGGTCGGCATCCTGACCGCCGCGATGCTGGCGACGAAGTACCACCTGCCCGTGTTCGCGCGCGTCGACGGCGTCGTCGCGATCGTCGGGCCGACGTGGTTCACCACCCTCGTGATCGTCGGGTACGTCGGGCTGGTGATCGCGATCTCGCGGTTCACCTATCGCCACGTCGAGCTCCGGGGCCAGCAGATCTTCGGGCGCTGGGCCGCGCGCGCGCCGCGGTAAGCTGCGGTGACATGGGAATGACGCGCGTGATCGTCGGCCTGCTGGGCGCGCTGGGCGCGTGCAAGGCCACACCGACCCCCGCGCACGACGACGCCCCCGTGGGTGATGCCGTCCTCGCCGATGCGGCCCGCGATGCCTCGGTCGACGCCCCCGCGGCGCTGCCGTGCACGATCACCGCGGGCTCCACCATCGCCATGCGCCACCTCGGCAAGCTGCCCAACGCCGCGCTGCTGGTGACCGCGCCGCCGGACGATGGCCGCCTGTTCGTGCTCGAGCAGCCCGGCGCGATCCGGATCTTCGAGCACGAGCAGCTCCGGCCGACGCCGTTCCTCGATCTCTCCGCCGAGGCCGGGGGGCCGGTCCTCTCCGGAGGTGAGCAAGGCCTGCTCGGGCTCGCGTTCCACCCGCGCTACGCGACGAATCGCTACTTCTACGTGTTCTACACGACGGGCAACCCCGGCGCGCCGCCGCCGTACCTCGACGTCGTCGTGCGCTACACCGCGAGCGCCACCGATCCGTTCGTCGCCGATCCCACGAGCGCGACCCCGATCCTGGCGATCCCGGACTTCGCGACCAACCACAACGGCGGGATGATGGAGTTCGGCAGCGACGGCATGCTGTACGTCGGCACCGGCGACGGTGGCGCCGGCGGCGATCCGATCCGCAACGGGCAGAATCGCCACGCGCTGCTCGCGAAGATGCTGCGGCTCGACGTCGATCACCCCGGCAACGGCAAGGCCTACGGGATCCCCGCCGACAACCCGTTCGCCGATGGCGTCGATGGCGCCCCCGAGGTGTGGATGTACGGGCTGCGCAACCCGTGGCGATGGAGCTTCGATCGCGGCACGGGCGACCTGTGGATCGGCGACGTCGGCCAGGGCCTGTCCGAGGAGCTCGACGTCGTCGTCGCTGGCCAGCAGGCCGGCGTGAACCTCGGGTGGTCGGCGTACGAGGGCGCGACGTGCTGCCAGCTCGCCGCGGACCGGTGCGCCCAGGGAACCTCGCCGCAGCAGCCGTGCGATCCGGTCGGCAAGCACGTGCCAGAGGACGTGCGCACGCACGCCAGCGGCTGGCAGGCGATCATCGGTGGCCAGGTCTATCGCGGCGCCTGTTACCCCGACCTCGTCGGCTGGTACTTCTACACCGACGCGTACAAGCACCAGCTCGTCAAGGCGCGGACCAAGGTCGACGGCTCGCTCGAGATCGTCGATCTCGCGCCGGCGCCCGGCACGCTGTGGCCCGAGGTCCCGGCGAGCCTCCACGCCGACGCGCGCGGCGAGCTCTACGAGACGACGATCCGCGGCGACATCTACGCGCTCGAGGTCGTCGCGCCGTAGGATCAGTGGGCGGATCAGTGGGCGGATCAGTGGGCGGGGCGATCGGGCACGAGCCCGAGATCGTCGACGTCGTCGACGTTCTGCCCCGGGATGACGCCCTTGGCGACGAACACGTCGCGCACGGTCATCGCGAGGATCTTGAGATCGAGCCACAGGCTCCAGTGGTCGACGTAGTAGAGGTCGTACTCGATCCGCTTGCTGAACTTGATCGTCTGCCGCCCGTGGACCTGGGCCCAGCCGGTGATCCCCGGCCGCACGGCGTGGCGGCGATGCTGCTCCGGCGTGTAGCGCGCCAGGTACTCCTTGAGCAGCGGGCGCGGCCCGACGAGGCTCATGTCGCCGCGCAGCACGTTGAGCAGGCCCGGCAGCTCGTCGATGCTCGAGCTCCGCAGGAACCGCCCCACGCGGGTCAGCCGATCCTCGTCGGAGCGAAACCAGATCTCCTTGTCGTCGGCGCGCGGCGCCCGCATCGTCCGGAACTTGAACAGCGTGAACAGCTTGCCGTCCTTGCCGGGGCGCACGTGGGAGAACAGCACCGGCGAGCCCATCGACGCGCGGACCGCGAGGGCGGCGCCCGCGATCACCGGCGCCAGCGCCGCGAGCGCGGTGGCGGAGACCGCGAGATCGAAGGCGCGCTTGGTCGCGCCTTGCGCGCGGGTCAGGAGGCTCGGACGGGGACGAGGTGCCACCAGCGCACGATACTTCGCCACCGTCGCCTCCCACAGGAGCTCGGGACGAAACGAGGTCAGCACGCGCGCCCGGGCGGCCCGACCGTGGGCCTCCCGCAGCGCCGGATCGTCGAGGTACCGCGCGAGGCCCGCCGCGCGCGCGGCGGCGTCGCGCACGTCGACGAGCAGGCCGGTCTCGCCGTCGACCACCGCGTCGACGCAGCCCGACACCCGGGTCGCCACGATCGGCTTCTGCATCGCCGCGGCCTCGAGCGGCACGTTGGGGAAGCCCTCGCGGTAGGTCGGCAGCACGACGACGTCCATCGCGGCGTACAGCGGCGGCGTGTTCCAGTCGAAGCCGGTGACGTGGACGCGCGGATCGTCCTGAAACGCTTGCAGCACGTCCGCCGGGACCGCGTCGCGCGCCTCGAGCACGCCGACGACCATCAGGTGCACGTCGGGGTGGGTCACGCGCAGCGCCTGCCAGGCGCCGACCAGCTCGACGAGGCCCTTGTCGCGGACGAGCCGCCCGACGAACCCGATCACGACGGCGTCCGCCGGGATCCCGTGCTTGCCACGCGTCGTGGCTCGCGCGTCGGCGGGCAGCCGCGCCGGATCGTAGGTGCCGCGCGCGTCGACGCCCTGCCCGCTGCCATGCGCGAGCACCTCGATCTTCCCCGGGGCGCACAGGCCCTCGGCGATCGCGATCTCGCGCAGCGAGCGGCTGACGCACAGGACCTGGGACGCCGCCGCGCAGCTCGTGCGCTCGGTGGCGCGCAGCACGTGCCGCCGCCAGCCGGTCGCGGTCTCGAGCGGCAGCCCGCGCATGTGGTAGATGCGCACCGGCGTGCGCGTCAGCCAGCCCGCCAGCATGCCCAGCAGCCCGGCCTTGGGCGTGTGCGCGTGGACGATCGTCGGGCGGATCCGGCGCAGCGCCGCGACGAGCGCGGCGAGCGCGCGGAGATCGGCGAGCGGCGTGATCTCGCGCCTCATCTCGATCCCGAGCACCTCGGTCGCGGCGTGCTCGCGCGCGAACTTGTCGAGGTGCGGCCCCGGCGAGGCGATCGCGGTGACCTCGAAGTCGTGCGCGCGGAGGTGGTCCACCTGCCCGCGCAGGAACCCGATGAGGGACTCGGCGACGGTGGTGAGGTGCACGACGCGCATCGGTGACGTGCATCGTACAACGCCGTCGACTAGTCTCGGGAGCGAGGCGCCATGCACCACGATCTGGGTGAGATCCTGCTCCGCAAACCCGAGCCGCACGACGTCGAGGCGCTGTACGCGTGGAAGAACGACCCCGAGGTCGGCAACCTGCTCGTCGGGTTCACCACCGGCTACACGCGCGCCGACCTGAGCAAGTGGGTCGACTTCCACCGCGCCGCCGCCGACGAGGCGTTCTTCATGATCGTGCGCAAGGTCGACGACCGTGCGATCGGGCACGTCGCGTTCTACCAGCTCAATCATCGCCTCGGCACCGGCGACTTCGCGATCCTCCTCGGCGACAAGGCCGCGTGGGGCAAGGGCATCGGTCGGGCCTGCACGCGCTACCTGTGCGCGTACGGCTTCGAGCAGCTCAACCTGCGGCGCATCACGCTCGGCGTGCTGGCGACCAACGACCGCGCGCACAAGCTCTACCAGTCGCTCGGCTTCGTCGAGGAGGGGCGCCTGCGCAAGGCCCAGCTCAAGCAGGGCGCGTTCGTCGACGTCATCCTGATGAGCCTGTTCCGCGAGGAATTCACGCCGTGAGCGACGCGGCCGGCGAGGCCCGCTGGGAGCACGGCTCGGACCATCACTGGATCGCGCCGACCTCGCCGATCCCCGCCGCGTATCCGTGGCATGCAGAACATCTACGGCCTGCGGCTCGCGCCCCCGCGGCTGCCCGCCGGCGCGGTCGTGATCGAGGATCACACCCACGACCCGACCGGCGCGTGGGCCCACGCCAGCCGCGCCGACTACTGCTTCACGTCGCTGCGCAAGCTCTACCCGGTCGCCGACGGCGGCGTCGCGTGGTCGCCGACCGGCAAGCCGCTGCCGCCCGAGCCCGGGCTCGACGACGCGCACGTCCGCGCGGCGCTCGATCGGCTCGGTGGTCACCTGCTCAAGGCCGCCTACCTCGCCGGCGGCGCGGTCGACAAGGCCACGTATCGCGCGCTCCACCTCGCCGGCGAGCAGGCGCTCGCGCAGGGCCCGTGCTCGACGCTCCTGCCGGTGACGCGCGCGAGCCTGCCGGGCTACCCGATCGTCGCCTGGCGTGACGCCCGCGCCGCCAACTTCGCGACGTTCGCCTCGGCCCTGGGCGCGCTCCCCGACGGCACGCGGCTGTTCACCCCGCCTCCCGGTGGCGTCGCGTTCATCGCGACCCTGTGCTTCGACACCACCGCGCGACGCGACGCCGTGCGCGCGGCGCTGATCGCCGCCCGGATCTATCCCGCCGTGCTGTGGCCGCTCGAGCACGCGCGTTACCCGATCCCCGGGAGCTTCTGCAGCGGCTGCTCGGCGAGGTACCAGCTCGCCGTCGCGATCGCGATCGTGCCGAGCAGGCCGAGGATCGAGACCGGAATCTTGCCGAGGTGGAGCGGCTTGAGCAGGTCGAGCACGACCATGTGGATCAGGTAGCACATGTAGCTGATCTTGCCGACGTACTGCAGGACGGGGTTCATCAGCACGCGCATCACGACGCCCTTCTCGAGCCCGCGCACGTAACAGAACACCACGACCGAGAACACGGCGGTGAGCCCGAACCCGACGACGTTGAACAGCGGCAGCGCGAGGTTGGTGCGGAACGTCTTGTCGGAGATCGAGATGATGGCGAAGGTGGCCACCGTGGCGAGCCCGATCAGCAGGAACTTCCGGCGATATTCGACGAAGAACGTCGGCACGCGCTTGTCGACGTACGCGAGCAGCGCGCCGGCCGCGAGGAGATCCATGCGACCCGGCATCAGCGTGTAGACCGCGTCGAACCCGTACGGCGTCATCGCGTAACGGAAGATCGGCGCGATCACGATCACCAGCCCGAACACGAGCGGCAGGCGCCGCACCGGGACGAACAGCACAATGCACGGCCAGATCAGGTAGAACTGCTCCTCGACGGCGATCGACCACATCGGCGCGTAGACCCCGACGATCTGGCCGACGAACGCGTCGCGGAAGTTGGAGACGAACCCGAAGTACCAGGCCGCGTCGCTCGCGGCGATGTGCTGCACGAGCAGCATCGCGATCAACGCGAGGTAGTACGGCGGCAGGATGCGGAGCACGCGCCGGAAGTAGAAGACGCCGAACGTGCGCCCGGGCGGCGTGGTCTCGCGCAGCCCCATCAGGTTGCGCGTGATCAGGTAGCCGCTGAGCACGAAGAACACGTCGACGCCGACCCACCCGAGCGGGAACTTGATCGCGTGCCGGAGGAACACGCCGAGGAACGCGAAGGCCCGCAGCCCATCGAGTTGCGCGATGCGACGCTCCACGGGCCGGGTGTACACGATCTCAGAGAGGGAGCTGCGCGCGATAGGCGGGGAAAAACCCGGGCTCGGGCTGCCAGGTGGGATCGAGCGCCCGCCCCGCGACGCCGCGCGCGGCGACGAGCTCGTCGTAGCGCGCCGGATCGAGGACCCGACGCCCGACGAAGAACGGCATCATGCCGGTCGGCGCGAACGCCTTCTTGTAGCGAAAGATGCCGTCGTCGACCGCGTAGCCGCCGCCGAGCACGAAGCGCCGCTTGCCCGCGCGCTTGGCCCACAGGATGAGCTCGTGCTTGAGCAGATCGTTGGGCCGCTGGTCGAACGCGGCCTCGTCGGTTCCGCCCAGGAACGAGTAGACGTGGTGCGCCGACACCAGCGCGAGCTCGGTCGACACGACGCGGCCGGCGAGGAGCGCGTGGAGATAGACGAACTGCCCCGGCAGCTCCGCGGCGATCGACTCGAAGAACGTCCGCGGGAAGTAGTAGCCGCGGCGCGCCTCGCGACGATCCATCGTGCGCTCGTAGATCCCGAAGAAGTCGTCGAGCCGCGCGCCCGTCGGATCGACCTCGATGGTCACCCCGCCGCGCTGCGCCTTGGCGACGTTCTTGCGCACCTTGTGGTCGAAGTCGGTCCAGATCTCCTGCTCGGTCGGCGCGAGCGACCGCACGACGTTGACGAGCTTCTGCTCGCGCTCGCCGGGATACGGCAGCAGGTCGTCCTCGAACAGCGAGCACCGCACGAACTCCGACACGGCGCCCTGCGTGCCGGCCCAGCGGGCGAACGCCTCCCAGAACGCCCCGGCGTGATCGCCGCCGTCGCCCGCGCGGAACGGGCCACCGTAGCCATAGGCGGTCGTCAGATCGGTGAGCCCCGGCGCGGCGATCGGATCGACCTCCCGCAGGATGAACGGATAGAGGATCCACCCGGCGGGCGTCGCCGCGTAGGCCGCGAGCGGGCGATCGCGCACGCCCGCG
>JAPLLF010001073.1 GCA_026387715.1 Pseudomonadota bacterium | reverse complement strand
AGGCGAGGAGGTCGCCGAACCGGTCGGGATCGCCGTCCGCCATCCAGCGCAGCAACGTCCCGGCGGCCCCGGGGGTGCGCAGGGCGAAGGCCGGACTGGTCACGTACCCGGCGGCGAGGGCACCGAGATCCGTCGACGGCTCGATGGCGAGGGCCTCGATCGGGCGTAGCTCCGCGTTCCCCACCCGCGCGAGCTCGTGGTTGAGGTCGCGCTCGAAGGTCACCCCGTAGCGGCGCTCGCCCGCGCGCAGCAGCTCGGTGATCCGGTCGAGCTGCGTGAGGTCGGCCGCGACGCGATCGGCGAACAGCGCGTTGAGCGCCTTGCCGGCGAGGTACAGCGGCGACGTGACCGACGCGGATCGAGGGGCACGCGGGCGGGTCGCCGGCAACGGATTGACGACGAGGAGGCGGGGCGCCCCGAGATGGATCGCGGGGGACAGCGGCACCATCTGGCGGAGTCCACCATCGCAGTACTGCTCGCCCGCGATCTCGACGGTTCGTGACGAGTTAGTCGAGCACGCCAACCTCGTATGCACCCAGCGCCGCCGCGCCCGCGAGCACCACTCCGGTCATGATCGAACGGGAGTTGCAAACACGGCACCAGCCCTCGCGATCACGCGCTCGAGCTCGTCGAGCGAGCACGGCCGGCTCATCGTGAACACGTGGTTCAGCGGTCCGTGCTCGCAGTCACCGAGCACGATCGCCGGCGTCGACGCCCAGGCACGGATCCGATGGACGAAGCCCCAGCCGTCACACCAGGGAAGGCTGTGCTCGACGATGATGACGTCGATCGTGGTGTCGCCCGTGGCGTCGATCATGGCCTCGCGCACGAGCGCTTCGGCCGTCGACAGCGCGTAGGCCGCGACCGCGCGATGCCCGAGCTCGGTGATGCACGCGCACAAGGTCTGACAGCCCGAGGGATATGGATCGATCGCCAGGATCCGTAACGGTCGTCGCGTCGTCGTCGTCGTCGTCGTCGTCGTCGTCGTCGTCGTCGTCGTCGTCGTCGTCATCATCATCATCATCATCATCTCGATCATCGGTGCCATCCCCACCCCCGCCCTTCCACACGTTCCACCCACGGTCGAACCGCACCTTCGTAGTACGATCGATCTCAGCGTCGCAACAAGCGAATCGCGAGGTACGTCCCTCCGATCACGCCGAGCGCAATTCCTGCGGTCGCGAACGGGTGCTCCCGTACAGTGGCCGTGAATTTCTTCGTCACCGAAGTGACGCGACCCTCGCGTCGACCGATCGTCGCGTCGCGCAACGAGGTGGCGCGGGTGGCGACGTGACCGACGAGGTCCTTGAGGCTCGTCCGGAGCGCGCCGATCCTGTCGTCGAACGAAGCGGGGTCTTCGATGATGCCGTTGTGCGTCCGCATGTCGAGGTCCTTTCGTGGAGTGATGACGAACTGATCGAGCAAGTGGTGCGCCAGTTCGCGTGCCGCGTCGCGCGCGTGGTGGTGCGATGGCCGGCGGGAGTTGTCGACGGAAGCCGCAGATGCCGCGGCCCGCGGTGCACGATGTGCGCGAACGCGCTCAGAACTCGTAGCCGAGTGCCGCGGTGGTCGCCCACGAGTGCATCGGCGCGAACTTGCTCCCACCGACCTTGTCGAGGACGACCTCGGAGCTGGCCGCCGCGCGGAACGTCCCGCGCAGCTCGGCGACCCAACCGGCGTCGCGGAACGACAGGCCGGCGCCCATGGGCACGATCGCCACGTTGTCGTGCTGGTTCATGGCGGTGTCGGACAACGTGAAGGTGTTGCCGCTGATGTCGTAGCGCTGATAGCCGATGCCCACGAACGCGTACGGCGTCACAGCGCTGTGCGGCAGGACGTTGTAGCGGACCGCGCCCTCGAACGCGCTCCCGACGAGCGTCCGCTCCATGCCGGTCATCGACTGGATGTTCGCGGCGGTGCCGACGTAGCTGAGGTCGACGCCGATCGGCGTGTGCGACCCGATCGTGACGCGCAGGTCCCACAGGCCGCCGACGTCGGACGTCGTCGCGGTGCGCATCGTCGCGTCGGTGAACCCGCTCACCCCACCTCCGAGCACCGTGCTGACGCCGTACCCGGACGACAGGCTGGCGTCGGACCAGGCATAGCTGCTGGCCTCGTTGGAGTCGGCTGCCGCGACGGTCGGGGCGAGGCCGGCCAGGATGAGAAACAGCTTGTTCAGGCGCATGGTGAGGCTCCTCGGTTGGTCTGCTCAGGACCACCAGCATCCGACGTACCACCGCGCAAACTCGCGAATTCACCGACGCCCCCCGCACGTGCTGCCCCGACGGAAACGGGCCCTGCAAATGGTGCGGAGTTGGCACTATCGATGCTCGAAGTCGACGCATGACCACGCTCACGTTTCTCGGCGCGATCGACACGGTGACCGGGTCGCGTTACCTGGTTGACACGGGGCGCTCGCGCGTCCTCGTCGACTGCGGCTTGTTCCAGGGGCCCAAGAAGCTACGCGAGCGAAACTGGGCGACGCCGTCGTTCGACATCCGGAAGCTCGACGCGGTCGTGCTGACGCATGCCCACATCGATCACGCTGGCTACCTGCCGCGCCTGTGCGCGGCAGGCTTCGCGGGCCCGGTGTACTGCACGCGCGGGACGCGGGACCTGCTCGGCCTGCTGCTCCCCGATGCGGGGTATCTCAACGAGGAAGAGGCCCGGCACGCCAATCGCGTCGGCTACACGAGTCATCAGCCCGCGTTGCCGCTCTACACGCGGGAGGACGCGGAGCGCTGCCTCGCGCAGCTACACCCCATCGAGTTTCACGAGCGGTTCAACCCGACGCCCGACGTGCACGTGACGTTCGGCCGCGCGGGCCACATCATCGGCTCGGCGTGGGTGGTGATGGAGGCGGGCGGGACGTCGATCGCGTTCACCGGCGACGTCGGCCGGCCGGTCGATCCGATCATGAAGCCGCCGGAGCCGATCGCCGCCGCGCGCTACCTGGTCGTCGAGTCGACCTACGGCGATCGCCTGCATCCGCCGGAGGCGGTCGCGGATCTGCTCGCCAAGGTGATCCACGAGACGTTCGCGCGGGGCGGCACTCTGCTGGTGCCGTCGTTCGCGGTCGGACGCGCACAGCACCTGCTGCACCTCCTCGAGGAGCTGCGCGTGGCGGGCCGGATCCCCGCGTGTCCGGTGTTCCTCGATAGCCCGATGGCGATCGACGCCACGCAGCTGTTCTACAAGCACGTCGGTGATCACGCGCTGACGCGCGACGCGTGCGCCGCGATGTGCCGGGGCGTGCGCTACACGCGCGGGGTGGACGAGTCGAAGGCGATCGCGACCCACCAGGGACCGATGATCGTGATCGCCGCGAGCGGCATGTGCACGGGAGGGCGCGTCCTGCACCACCTCCGCACGTTCCTCCCCGACGAGCGTGCGACGATCCTGTTCGTCGGCTTTCAGAGCGCCGGGACGCGCGGCCGATCCCTCGTCGATGGAGCCACGGAGATCAAGCTGTTCGGCGAGTACGTGCCGGTCCGGGCGCACGTCGCGCGCATCGACGCGCTCTCCGCGCACGCCGACTACGCCGAGATGATCGCGTGGCTCCGCACGTCGACCATCGCGCCACGCGAGGC
>JAPLLF010001284.1 GCA_026387715.1 Pseudomonadota bacterium | reverse complement strand
TGCATCCTGTGCAGCAGACGGCAGGCAGCCCTCGCTGGCGATGGGTTTGCCAACACTGTGGGGATGGCGGCTGCGAGGCCGCTGCACTGGCGCTCGGCCGCTGAGTCACGATGCGCATCAGGCGGGCGATGTTGCGCCGCGCAAGCTTGACTTGGATCAGAAACGCGGCAGGCCGGCGAACGCCGGGTTTGCTGGTTGGCCGCCACGGACGAGTTCACGATCAAGGCGATCCTCCCCGACGGCACGAAGTACGAGATCGTCGCGACGCGCGGCGACGACAAGACGCCGCCGACGGTCGTGTCGACGATGAAGCTGACGCCGCACCTCGACCGCATCGAGTCGAGCGGCCCCGGCATGGCGCTGATGTTCTGGATGTTCGCGGCGGCGACGATCGGCGGCGCGCTGTTCGTCGTCACCCGCCGGAACCTGATCGCGGCCGTCATGGGCATGGTCGGCAGCTTCCTGGGCATCGCCGCCGTCTACATGATGCTGTACGCGAACTTCCTCGCGGTCGTGCAGATGCTCGTCTACGCCGGCGCCATCATGGTGCTGTTCGTCTTCGTGATCATGATCCTCAACCGGCCCGAGGACGAGCCGGTGGCGCCGTCGGGGCGCGCCGGCCAGACGGTCGGCGTCCTCGCGATCGTCTACCTGGTCTATCGCCTCGTGATGATCCTGGTGAAGGTGAAGGCGCCCGCCGCGGCGCTCCTCGCGCCCGCGCCCGTCAACGACCAGCTCACGCCGTGCGTGGGCGATCTCGCGAGCTCCTGCAACGACTGGGGCTCGGTGAAAGCCGTCGGCACCGACCTGTTCAACGGCGGTTCGTTCCCGTTCGAGGCGATCTCGATCCTCTTGCTCGTCGCCGTCGTCGGCGCGGTCGCGATCGCGCGGCCGCTCCACAAGAAGGACGAGAGCGAAGACGAGGCTGACGCCGAGGCCGCGGCCGCGGCCGCACATGACGGAGGTCACGCGTGAGCGCCATCCTCTACGACATCGGCTACGGGCACTTCCTCGTGCACGCGGCAGTGTTGTTCCTGATCGGCATGGGTGGCGTCCTCGTACGCCGCAACGCGCTGATCATCCTGATGAGCGTCGAGCTCATGCTCAACGCCGCGAACATGTCCCTCATCGCGTTCGGACGCATGTGGGGTGATCTCTCGGCCCATTCCTTCGCGCTCATCGTGATCGCGGTCGCCGCTGCGGAAGCAGCGGTCGGCCTCGCGATCGTCGTGGCCGTCTTCCGCGGTCGTCGCAACGTCGACGTCGACCGCCTCACGACCCTGAGGCACTGATGGAGACGCAAGGTTCTTTCGCTGGACTCACCGCACTCGGCTTGCCGCTGCTCGCCTGGGTGCCGATCCTGCCGCTGCTCGGCGCGCTCATCAACCTGACGCTGGGGAGCCGGCTGTCGAAGACGACGGTCCACACGATCGCGATCGCCGCGGTCGCGGGCTCGTGCGGCCTGGTGTTCTACCTCGTGTTCGGGCCGCTGCTGACCGAGTTCCACAACGGTCGCGGCGGCACGGGCATCGAGCAGACGGTGTGGACGTGGTTCGAGGTCGGCTCGTTCAAGACCCAGCTCGCGTTCCGCCTCGACACGCTGTCGGCCGTG
>JAPLLF010000138.1 GCA_026387715.1 Pseudomonadota bacterium | reverse complement strand
GACCGCGATCGCGCGCAGCCCGTCGATGTCGGGACGATACGAGGCTGGTTCCGGGGTGGCGCTCATCTAGGCAACTCCTCGCGGGGCGCGGCGACCGCGGAGCCGCATCAGCTCGTCGCGCAGCCACGCGAAGTGACCGCGCTTGCGGCGTAGCAGGACCGCGATCGCCGCGAGGCACACCACGCCCGCCGCCGCGAGCGCGACCACCACGACGACCACGAACGACGACGAACCTCGCAGCACGGTCGCGAGCGGCAGCACCGTGGCCACGACGAGGCCCGCGAGCGCGAGCCCCGGGACGTGCGCCACGACCACGGCGCGCAGCGAGACCTCGCAGACCGTCATGCCGAGCCAGAGGCTCTGCGCGAACACGACGACGATCGCGAACGCCGTCGACACCGCGACGCCGACGATGCCCCACCGGATCGCGATCGCCGCGCCGCCGATCACGACGATCATGTAGATCGTGTGGGCGAGCGCCATCGCGTTCGCCCGCCCCGCTGCCTGGGTGACGATCGCGCCGAGCTTCTGGCTGGTGCGCGGGAGGATGGTCACCGCGAGGATCTGGAGCGGCACGACCGACGAGTCCCAGCCCTTGCCGACGAGGATCCGGATGACCTCGGGCGCCAGCACGATCAGCGCGGCGCTCGCGGGGAACAGCACGAGCGCGTTGGCGAACAGCACGCGCGTGAACATGCCCCCGATGCGCGCGCGATCGTCCTGCAGCCGCGAGAACGCCGGGAACAGCACGCGCCCGACGATCGCCTCGAACGCGAACGCCGGCAGCTTGATGAGATCGTACGCCCGCGCGTAGAACCCGAGCAGCTTGGCCCCGAGCACGTGCCCGACCACGAGGTTGTCGCCGTTGGTGGCGAGCATGCCGGTGATCTGCGTGATCGTCTGGCCGATGCCATAGCTCATGAGCTCGCGCAGGCACGTCCGATCGATGCGCAGCGACACTTGGGGTGGGCTGAGCACGAGGTACGCCAGCGTCGACAGGCCCTCCTCGACGATGTAGCCGAGCACGAGCGACCAGGGCCCCGCGCCCTGCACGGCCGCGACCATCGCCGTGATCGAGCCGAGCGCGAACGAGCCGGCGTCGATGATCGCGATCGCGTTGAACCGCATCGTGCGCTCGCTCATCATGCGCGACGTCGACCCGACGCCGCGCACGGCGAACAGCACCGCGAGCGCGCGGATCACGTTGACCGAGCTCTCGATGCTGAAGAACCGCCCGATCATCGGCGCCGCGGCCACCAGCAGGGTCATCGAGCCGACGCCGATGTACGTCGACACCGCGAACGCGGTCTGCAGGTGGCCGGGGCGTAGCTCCTTGCGCTGGATCAACGCCCGACCGATGCCGATGTCGCGGATCCCGTAGAGGATGACGTTGACCGAGCTGGCCGCCGCGACGATCCCGAAGTCCGCCGACGTCAGCGCGCGGCCGAGGATCGCGATCACCACCACGCGCATCGCGTTGGTCGTGATCGCGCCCGCGAGGTTCCACGACAGCCCCCGGCGCATCTGCCGCCCGACGTCGGGCGCGACGACATTCGTCTGCGATTCAGGTGACTTGGGATCGGTCATTGTCGCGGGATCGCGAAAAGCCAGGTAGCTCGAACGTGGTACAACGCGCCGGCAACTTACCTCAAGCGCCCGATGACTCAAGCGACGCCGATGCCATCCACGGTTGCCCTCACCGAGGGGGAGCTACGTAGCTATCGCGAGCTCGGCTACGCGGGGCCGTTCCCGCTGTTCGACGACCAGGGCATCGACGACGTGCTGCGCGAGTGGGATCGCACGCGCGATCACCTGCCCTGGTACAAGGGCCACCACGTCTATCGCGGGCCGATCGTCGACGCGCTCCGCTCCGACGCGGTCGTCGGGCGCGTCGCCTCGGTGCTCGGCGACGACCTGATGCTGTGGGGCAGCCAGGTCATGGCGAAGCGCGGCGGCGAGGTCCATCGCTGGCACGTCGACATCGAGACCATGGAGTGGACGTCGATCAACTTCTGGGCGGCGCTGCGCAACGTGACGGCCGACGCGACCGTGCTCCTGCTGCCGCGCACGCAGCGACTGACCGTGAGCCCGCAGGAGCTCGAGCGCACCGAGGGCCTCGACCTCACCGACACCCAGGCCGTGCGGCGCGCCGCGATCGCTCGCGGCATCGAGACCGAGCTCGTGACCGTCGACATCCCGCCCGGCACGTTCGTGATCTTCGACGGCCACCTCTGGCATGGCTCGGTGAACAACACGACCAAGCTGCGATCGGCGCTGCTCGCGCAGTTCTCGCCGACGACCGCGCGCGCGAAGATCCCGCGCACGTACGTGCCACCCATCGAGTGGGATCCGACGCCCGCGCCGTGCCTGCTGGTGCGCGGCACCGACGTCGGCGGCATCAACACGTACGTCGAGCCCACCGAGCCCCCGGCCCGCCGACCGACGATCTTCGGCGTGCGCCGCGCCGTCGATCACCTCGCCCAGCGCGTCACCAAGCGGATCGCGCGCCCCGCCACGACGCGGCGCACGGTGTCGGTGTGCATCGTCGGCACCGGCGGCGCCGCGGCGCGACACGTCCACGCGCTGCGCCAGCAGCCGGGCCTCGACGTCCGGATCTCCGCCGTCGGCCGCGATCCGGACCGCGTCGCGGCCTGGGTCGCCAGGCACGCGGCGACGCGCGGCTACCGCTCCATCGACGAGGCGATGGAGGCCGCCGACGACATCGTCGTGATCGCGACGCCGCCGTCGTCGCACGCCGACTACCTCGATCGCGCCATGGCCGCCGGCAAGCACGTGCTCGTCGAGAAGCCGGCCGTGCGAAGCCTCGACGAGCTGATCCCGCGGCTCGCCGCGATCCGTGCGTACAAGCCCGCGTGGATGGTCGCGGAGAACTCGCACTTCTCGCCGATGCATCGCCTCGTGCTCGCGCGCGTGCGCGACGGCGCGATCGGCAATCCGCTCGTCACGACGCTGCGGCGGCTGCGGCGCCGGCTCCCGGCCGAGGGATGGAAGGCGCTCGACACCGAGAGCTCGGGGGCGCTCAACGAGGGTGGCATCCACTGGATCCGCGTCGGCCTCGCGCTCACCGGCGTGACCCGGCCCGCGGACGTCGAGTGGGTGTTCGCCGCGCAGCCCGGGCAGAAGACGATCGACAACCACGGCGACGACACCGCCGTCGTCACCTGGCGCGCGCGCACCGGCGCGCTCGGCGAGCTCGCCCACTCGTGGGGGCTCGAGGGCGGCCGGATGCTGCTGCGCAGCGCGGTGATCGGCACCGAGGGCGCGATCTACTTCGACGTGTCCGGTCGGTTCGCGACGATCTCGCGCGGCCACAGCTGGGCGCAGCGCCCGCTCGTGCCGTGGCACGCGCTGCGCGCGCGCGAGGATCTCACCGGCACGTTCGAGATGTGGCGCAGCTTCCTCGAGTCGGTGCGCAGCGGCGCGCCGGTCGCGCACACGATCGATGAGGCCGCGGCCGATCTCGGCGTCGTCGAGGCGTCCTACCGCGCGATGACCAGCCAGGCCGCGCAGCCGCTCGACGCGCGGCTCGGCTGAGCCGCCGGGATGTCCTCAACGCTCGAGGGGTCGCACCGGACGCGCCATCGCGGCCTCGTACACGGCCAGCACGCCCCGCGCGCACGCGTCGAGGCTGTAGGTGTCCTCGGCGTGCTGACGACCCGCGGCGCCGAGCGCGGCGCGCCGCGCGGGATCGCGCACCAGCGCCTCGATCGCCTGGCCCATCGCGACGAAGTCGTCGGGCGGCACGAGCAGGCCGGTCCGATCGTGCAGCACGATCTCGCCGACGCCACCGCCGTCGACGCCGACGACCGGCAGGCCCGCGGCCATGCCCTCGACGATCACGCGTCCGAACGACTCGTGATCGGCGGAGTGCGCGAGGATGTCGATCTCGGCCATCACCTGGCGCGGATCGTTGACGTGCCCGGGCCACACGAACCGCGCCTTGGCGTCGGCCTGCGCGATCAGCGCGTGCAGCTCGTCGGTGTACGCCGTCCCGGGCAGCGTCCCGCCCTGAGAGCGATCGTGACCGTAGATGCGGAACTCGACGGGCAGCGCGCGGTCGACGCGCAGCGCGGCCTTGACGAACACGACGTGCTTCTTCCAGCGAGCCTCGAGCCCCGCCACCATCGCGACGACGAGCTTGTCGCGCGCGGGGCGTGGGGTCGCCGTGCTCGCCATGAACTGCGACAGATCGATGCCGTTCGGGACGATCTCGAGCAGCCCCGGCGGCATCCAGCTGGCGACCTGGCTGGCGGTCACCCGGGAGTTCGCGATCACCTTCGAGGCGTGCGCCGCGAGGTGATCGCCGAACGCTCGCCCCTCGCGCGGGAAGCGGAACGGCTTGCCGGGCCCGATGAGCTCGCGGATGTGCCACACGTGCGGGATCCCGAGCTGCGCGGCAACCATGCCGCCCTCGGGGTTGAGGATCGTGCTCGTGTGGATGAGGTCGGCCTTCCATCGCCGCACCGCGCGGCGGATCTCCCAGGTCGAGCGCTTCATCCAGCCGGTGCGCAGGAGCTGCCGCGCCTCGAGCGCCGGGCGCAGGTAGATCGGGTGCCGCGTCTTGGTGTTCCACCAGTACAGCGGCGTGAACACCACCTCGCCGTGGACGGCGTCGGACAGGCGTTGCTGCTCGGCGGCCGTCCCCGCGGGATGACACACGGCGCACGACTTCACCCCGACGCGCTCGAGCGACTTGATGAGCGCGATCGTGCTCATCACGGCACCCCCGCTCGCCCCGTTGAGGACGTGCAGGACCTTCGTCGGTCGGGGTCCGGCCATCGAGGAGCAATATGGCCTCCTCGGTTTTGCAGGTCAAGCGACGCCCGAAGGAGCACCTGACATGAGTGATCTGGAGATCAGACTATCCGTCATGATTCCGAACTTCAATTACGCTCGCTACATCGGCGAGACGATCGATAGTGTTCGATCGCAGGCCGGCGCCGAGCGCGGGGTCGAGATCGTCGTGTGCGACAACGCGAGCACCGACGACTCGGTCGCGGTCGTCGAGGCGTATCGCGACGACCGCATCCGGCTCGCCGTGAACCCGTGCAACGTCGGGTTCGCCGCGAACCTCGAGCGCGTCGCGAACCTGGCGCGGGGGCGGCGCATGCTGCTGCTGTCGTCCGACGATCGCATCGCGCCCGGCGCGCTCGCCGCGTACGACCGGCTCGAGACCGCGCTCGGCGGCGCTGCCGCGCGCGCGGTGTGGGGCAGCTCGCAGGCGGTGATCGACTCCGCCGGGCACGTCACCGGCCGCGTCGAGACCGATCCGCGGCTGTGGCGCGACGCCACGGTCAACGAGGCGCTGTCGCGCGCCGTCGGCCACCCGGTCCGCGAGATCCCCGCGGCGCAGCTCCTGCGCCGCTCGCTCGAGCTGCTGCGCAGCCCGCTGCCGTTCGCGGCGACCTGTTATCCCCGGGCGCTCCACGACGAGGTCGGCGGCTACGCCGGGGGGCGGCTGGTCAACCCGGACAAGTGGTTCCTGTGGAAGCTCCTCGCCGTCGCGGACATGGCCTACACCATCGACGCCGACCTGTTCGACTACCGGGTCCACGGCGCCGGCCAGAACGCGCAGGAGCAGCAGTCAGGGGCGCTCAAGCACCTGACCGACCAGTACATCGCGACGTTCAACCTTCCGGACAACGTCCTCGCGAAGGCGGGGCTCGATCGCGAGACCCTCGCGCGGGCGTTCATCGAGCAGGACATCGCGCTGCGCGGCCTGGTCGCGGTCGCCGCGGGCAACCGCGTCAGCGCGCATCGCGCGGTGAACTTCGGCCTCGCGGCCTATCCGAAGCTCGCGCGCGCCAACGCCAAGGTCTGGCTGCTGCGCGCGCTGATCGCGCTGGGCCCGCTGGGGACCCGGGTCGCGCAGCTCGCCAGGTCCCGCGCGCAGGCGCGGTGGCGAGCGCGCGAGAGTGACCCTACGGCATCGTGACCATGACGGTCGTCGACGCCGCGCTCTGCGTGAAGCCGTCGTCCTGGCTCTTGACGTACCAGGCGTAGGTCGTGCCCGACACGAGCCCGGAGACCTGCAGCGTGGTGCCCGTCGGCGCCGAGATCTGGGCGAACGCGCCGCCCGAGGTCGACTGGAACACGCGGTAGAGCACCGCGCGCGGCTCGGCGGTCCACGACAGGGTGACGCGCTTGGGGGTGCAGCAGTTCGAGACCACCGCAGCCACGTTGGTCGGCGCCGACGGCGCCGCGAGCGTGGAGGCGACGAGCTCGTTGGAGAACGCCGACAGGAGGCCGTTCTTCTGCGCGAGGACCTTCCACGACGTCTGCTGGCCCGGCGTCAGGTTGCCCGCCGAGAACGTCGTCGGCGTGTTGCTGGTGAAGAACACCTCGTTGCCCGCCGCGCTGCCCTTGTACATGTAGTACTTGTCCGCGCCGGTCGTCGGGGCGGTGTAGCCCAACTTGAGGCGGTTCGAGTGGTACTCGAGCACGCTCAACGCGGTCGGCGCCGTCGGCGCGTGCCCGAGGAGGTCGACCTCGGCCGCGGTCAGCGTGCGGCTGAACACCTTGAGCTCGTCGACGAACAGCGCGCCGCTGTTGGCGCAACCGCCGACAGCGCCGACCTGGAACGCGCCCGTGCTGGTGGGACCGGCGGTGTACGCGAGCGCCGCGGTCTGCGCGCCGTTGACGTACATCTTGAGCGTCCCGGCGTGCTGGGTGACCGCCACGTGCGCCCACGTGCCCGCGGTGAGGCTCGCGCCGAACGCCTTGTTCACGCCGACCCCGCCGGCGAAGAACAGGCCGGTCGCGTTGTGCCCGAGCGACCACGACTGGGTGGCGCTACACGCGGCGTTGCGGCGACCGGCGATCGTGGTCACGTTCGCGCCCGTGGGGAGCGCGACGAGCTTCACCCAGACGGACAGCGTCGCGTCCACGTTGAAGTTCGTGGCGATCGCCGCGGTCGTCGCGACCGACGTGCTCGACGGCAGCGACAGGCTCGACGGGTTCTTGTCGAACTCGTCACGGAGCGGCGCCTGCTGGGTCAGGATGAACGCCGCGCCGCCGCTGAGCGTCGTGCTGCGTGCGTAGCCGGACAGATCCGCGGCGCTCGTGCCGGTCTTGTCGTTGTAGCGATAGTAGCCCTCGAGGCCGGGCGGGAACGTCGTGGCCGTCGCCGGCGGCGTCGAGTAGCCCGACACGATGCCACCGGCGAACCCGGTGCGCACCTCGAACGAGTAGGTCGTCGACGGCGTGAGGCC
>JAPLLF010000905.1 GCA_026387715.1 Pseudomonadota bacterium | reverse complement strand
GTTCAAAGCGTCAAGGCGGGGGTCGACGTCAAACGCGTCAAGCTCAACGTCAACCAGCTCAACGTCAACCATCCGTGTTCCTCCCTTCCCAACCCTTTGAACTACAGTTCTTGAGTCGGGACACGGGACGCCTCGGGCAGTACCCCGGCCTGACGCAGATCCCGGTGTTCGAGCTCCCGCCCCCGCCGACGACCACGCTGACCCACCAGCAGGTCGACGAGCTCGTCCACGACATCACCCGGCTGCCGAAGCGCTGATCAGGCGCCGTCGTCGAGGGCGACCAGCGCGGTCGACCACGCGGTGACCGCCTCGGGCGTCACCAGCGCGATGTGGATGGCGCGCAGGTGGACCGGCGCGAACGCGGCGAACGTGCGGATCGCCTCGAGGGTGAGCCGCGCGCCGAGGCCGTGCGGCACGCCGCCGACGCCCGTGCCGAGCGCCGGAAAGGTGATCGACCGGTAGCCACGTCGCTCGGCCTCGAACAGCGTGCGCAGGGTCGCGCGCTGGATGCAGATCGCTCCATCGCTCGCCGCGACGGCGTGGGCGACCGCCTTGCACGCGAGGCGGCCCGGCCCGGTCCACACGACCTGCCCGAAGGTGCACGGGCCCTGCGCTTGTGCCTCGGCCTCGAGCTCGTCCCCGCCGGCCAGGCGCAGGGCCTTCGCGACGTTCACGCGCATGGCGAGCGCCTCGTTCGCGGCGTTGACGATCGCGTCCGTGGTCGCGGTCGCGATGTCGCGGGCCTCGATCACGACCTGGAGGTCGCCGATCCGCGTCGTGCCGTCCTCGTGGCCTCGCGCAGCGCGGGCGCCGGCGTCGAGATCCGCTGCAACAGGCGCGCGGTGGCGAGCGCCGACTCGGGCCGGCTCGTCGGATCCTTGGCGAGCAGGCTCGCGAGCACGGCGCCGAGGTGCGCGCTGGTCGGATCGGCGGCGGCCGGCGGTCGATAGCCGTCCTCGCGGTGCATACGCGCGAGCTCGACGAGCGACGACGCCACGAACGGCGCCTCGCGTTGCCACAGCAGGTGCAGCGTGGCGGCCGCCGCGTAGAGATCCGTGCGGGCCGTCGCGGGCTGGCCGTTCCAGATCTCGGGCGCGATGAACATCGGCGTCCCGGCGACCTCGCCGAGCTGGATGCTCTGGGGATCGACCGCGACGCCGAAATCACCGACGAGCGCCTCGCCCGAGCCCGCGAGGAACAGGTTGGCGGGCTTGATGTCGCGATGGACCACCCCGGCGACGTGGATCGCGGCGAGCCCCGTGAAGATCGAGACCGCGAGCCGGATCAGCACCGGCACCGGGATCGGGCGATTGGCGGCGAGGTGGATGCGGAGCAGCTCGTCGAGGTCGACGCCATCGACGTAGCGCTGCATGACGAAGGGCGTGTCCCCCTCGAGGCCGGCGTCGAGCACGGGCACGACCGCGGGCGACACGACCCGTGCTGCGAGGTGGGCCTCGGCGAGCGCGTCGGCGCCGGTCGCGCGATACAGCTTGATCACGACGGGCATGCGCAGGTGCGCGTGGCTCGCGAGGTAGGCGTTGCCCATCGCGCCGGCGCCCAGCAGCGCGCGGATCCGCACGCCGCGGAACAGCTGGCCGGGCTCGAGCACCACGCCGACGTCGACCGCCGTGGCTGGCGCCGACGAGCCCGCGTGGGCGGTCTCCCCGAGCGCCGCCTGATCGCGGACCGTCACGTCGCCTCGCGCGCGCGCGGCCACCACACGTACGCCGCGCCCGCGAACGCGACGGCGAGCGCCGCCATGCCGGCGAGCTGCCCGGCGCCGTCGACGATGCCGCCGAGCGCCGGTGGTGACCACAGATCGCCGAACAGGTGGATCGCGAAGATCGACGCGGCCATCGAGCTCGCGCGCATGTGGTTGGGGACCGCGCGGAGCAGGGCCGCGTTGATCGGCGCGGTCCCGACGAACAGGCCGAGCTGGATCACGAACACGACGGCGAAGAACGGCGCGGGAGACGGCATGAAGAACGCGATCAGCGAGAGCGGCGTCGCCAGGCACATGCCGAGCGCGCAGATCCGCAGCAGCGCGTTGATCCCGGTGCGGTTCGCGCTCGACAGGTACGCGTCCTCCCCCGCGGGCATCGGCGGCAAACCCCGTTGCGACGCGTCGGCCCAGCGGCCGCCGACGATCGTGCCGATCGCCCCGGCGGCGACGGTCACCACGCCGAACCAGAAGTTCGCCTTGGCGAGATCGAGGTCCTTCGGGAACTTCTCGACGAGGAACACCGGCGCGAAGAACGAGAACGCGCCGAGCGCGGCGGTGAACATGATGTAGCCGAGCGTCGCGCGTCGGAACAGCGGCAGCTTCGCCATCGTGCGGAGGCCGTCGATGACCTTGCCCTTGGCGACGGCGAGCTGGCGATGCGGCTCGACGATCAACAGGCAGGTCGCGGCGAGCACGAGGCCCGGCACGCCGGCGACGTACCTCGCGCTGCGCCAGCCCCAGTGCTCGCCGACGTAGCCGCCGATCAGGTAGCCGAGCGCGGAGCCGACGGGGATGGCGAGGTAGAACACCGCGAGCGCCTTGCCCTTGCGCTCGGGGGTCGTGAGGTCGTCGATCAGCGTCGGGCCGAGCGTCGCGAAGCTCGCCTCGCCGACGCCGACGACGATCCGCGCGATGATCAGCGAGATCAGGCCGGTCGACAGGCCGCTGCCGATCGTCGCGAGGCTCCAGATCAGCACGCCGAACGCGATCAGCCCCTTGCGGGCACCCCGATCGGCGCGCGCGCCGAACCACGGCGAGGTCGCGAAGTAGCCGATCAGGAAGGCGGTCGCCAGCAACCCGGATTGCCAGTGCTTGAGGCCGAACTCGAGCTCGACCTTGGGCAGCACCGCCGCGAGCACCATGCGGTCGATGTAGTTGAGGAAGTTGAGCCCGGTCAGCAGCGCGATGATCGCGACGCGGTTCTTGATCATCGGTACGAGACCTGAAGCCGGAACGCGAGCGGGAAGATGCCCGTCGGGGGCGCCTCCGTCATGGGATCCACCACGCTCACGGCGTTGTAGCGGGCCGTGAGCATCCCGAGCACCGTGACGCCGAGCTTGTCGGTCGACATCAGCTCGTACCGGAGGCCGGCGAACGCCTCGTAGCCGGCCCCGCTGTCTCCGCCACCGAGGTGCGCGTAGCCACCGCCGAGGATCGGCGAGAACCGCCCCGGCAGCATGGCCCACCGCACCTGGAATTCGACGGAGGTCAGCGCGGCGAACTTGCCGATCACCATCGCGATCTCGTACTGCTTGCCGCTCAACCCGACCTCGAAGTCGTAGACCAGGCCGTTGCCGCGGACATCGGCGCCCGCGCCGAAGCCGAGCAGGTAGTTGAGCTTGAAGGTCCCGGGCGAGCCGTCCCCGAGGCCGCCGAGCCCCGCGGTGAGGGTGGGCTGGATCCGCGTGACCATGCCCGCGGTGACCCTCGCGGTGGTCTCGATCGGCGAGTAGCCGTCCATCACGATCTGCACGCGATGCTCGCCCACCTCGAGCGGCACCTGCACGGGCATCTCGCCCGCGACCGTGCCGTCGATCGTGACCTTCGCGCCGACCGGCGTGCCGTCGACGAACAGCGTGCCGGTCGCGCCGATCGCGAACTTGACGTCCTGCGGCTCGGCGAACTCGACCGTGATCGTCCGCTCCTCACGGCGGCTGTCGCGGTCGACGACGATGGTGTGCGTCCCGCCCTTGAGCTTGGCCGTGAACGGCGTCTGGCCGACGACCTGCCCGTCGATCGTCACGCGTGCGCCCGCCGGATCGGTCGTGATGCCGATCCTCGCCGGCCGCGCCTTGAGCTCACCGATCAGCTTCGCGACGCGATCGCGATCGGTCGAGTCGGGGATCGCGACGTACTGCTCGAAGTAGTGCGCGGCCTCGCGCAGCTTGCCGAGCTCCTGGTAGTCGACGGCGATGTTGTAGAGCGCGAACGGGTGCGGCATCAGCTCGTAGGCGCGCAGGTAGTGATCGATCGCGTTGGTCCAGTCCTTCGCCTTGTCGGCGGTCTGACCGGCGGCGAACTCGCGCTTCGCCTCGTCGCGCGAATCGGCGTGGGCGGGCGCCGCGATCAGGAGGGCGATGAGGATCGCGAGGAGGCGCATCACTGATACGGATTCGAGCGGCGGATGGGCTTGCTCGATCCATCGGTCGGATCTTGCGGCTTGGCTTCGGGCTTCGGCTCGGGCTTGGGCTTCGGCGGCTTCGGTGGCTCGGGCTTCGTCGGCTCCGGGCGTGCGACGGTCAGGTCACGCGGGGCGGTGAAGCCGGTGGGCTCGACCGGGCCGGCCCCCGGGGGCGGCGTCGGCTCGACGTGGGGAAGGGCCTGGGGCTTCACGAGCAGCGGCACCTTGGGCTTGATGATCTTTGCTGCCGATCCGGACCCCGCACCGCCGCCCGACCCGCTTCCCGAGCCGACGACCGTCGGCAGGCCCAGCAACGTGTCGCTGTCGCGGCCGGCGCGGATCTCGACTTCCTGCTCGATGCCGGTGCCGCCGAGCTCGACGCGCACGCGATGCACGCCCGCGGCGACGGTGATCGTGACCGGCGTCGTGCCGATGATGTTGCCGTCGAGCTTGGCGGTGCCGCCGCTCGGCACCGACTTGACGTGCAACGTGCCGACCTCGGTCGGCGCGAGGCCGGCGTCGAGGCTCGCGGCCTTCGAGGGATCGACGATCTCGGAGACGAGCGGTCGCGGCTTGGCGTCGCCACCGCGCATCGAGAGCAGGATCGCGACGGTGCCCACCGCGAGCCCGGTGCCGAGCGCACCGATGATGAGCGGCAGCTTGCTGCCCTTGCCGCTTGCAGGCTGGCCGGGCGGCGTGGGCAGCGACACCGCGCGCCCCGGCGTCATCGGCATGGCGACCGCGGCGATCCGGTCGCTGTCGAGCGTCTGGGCGAGCTCGATGCTCGACGACGTGCGGTCGAGGTTGGGCAGCGCGGCGGCGAACGCCTCGCAGTTCGCGAACCGGTTCTGCGGCTCCTTCTCGAGCGCGCGATGCGTGGCGGCGACGAGGTTCGCGGGCAGGCCGGGGCGCACCTCGGACAGCAACGGGGGATCCACCGTGAGCAGCTTCGCGATGAGCACCGCGTACGTGTTGCCGTCGAGCGGCGGCTTGCCGGCGAGCATCTCGTAGAGGATCACGCCGAGCGCGTACATGTCCGCGAGGCCGTCGGTGACCGCGCCCATCGCCTGCTCGGGCGCCATGTAGAGCGGCGTGCCCATCACCATGCCGGTCGTCGTCAGCCGGGTCGACGCGATCTCCGCCGCCTGGTCGACCATCTTCGAGATGCCGAAGTCGAGCAGCTTCACGAAGTCGTGATGGTCGTCCTGGTTGACGAGGAAGATGTTGTCGGGCTTGAGGTCGCGGTGGATGATGCCCTTGGCGTGGGCGGCGCTCACCGCGCGCAGCGTCTGCCGCATGATGTGGACGGCGCGCCACGCCGGCATCGGGCCGCTCGCCTTGATCACGTCGCCGAGCGAGCTGCCCTCGAGGAGCTCCATGACGACGAACGATCGACCGTCGGCGGCGATGCCGATGTCCATGATGTCGATGATGTGCGTGTTGCCGATGCGGCTCGCGGCGAGCGCCTCGCGCTTGAAGCGCGCGATCGCCTCGCTGTCGTCGGCGTACTTCTCGAGCATCATCTTGATGGCGACGCGCTTGTTGAGCTCGATGTGCTCGCCGAGATAGACGATGCCCATCCCGCCCTTGCCGATCTGGCGGACGATCCGGTACTTGTCGGCCAGCGCGGTGCCGATCAACGAGTCGTGTGCTGCTGCGACGGCCACCCGGGCCGAATGTAATCGATTCGCTCGTCGGTGCAGCTCGAAAAACTAGGGGTTCGGGCTGCCGGCATGATCGAGGTCGATCGCGAACAAGGCGAGCGTGTCGGCCTTGACTTCGGTGTCGCCGGTCACGAGCCGTCCGTCGAAGGGATCGCGGCATGCGATGGTGTAGGTCCCGGGTGCGAGCCGGAGCTTGTAGATGCCGTTCTTCGACGTCGCCCCGCTGGCCGCGGGCACCGCGCCATCGACGACGACGCCCCCGACGACGTCGGTCGGGTGGTAGACCTCGACGTCGAGCTGCGGGACCATGCTCGGGCCGCAGGGCCCCGGCGCGCCGACGAAGCACGGCGTGACCAGGCGGACGAAGCCGTAGATCCCGCTTCCCCCGAACTCGGCGTACAGCAGCGCCGTGTACCCGTCGGGCGGGGCGCACCCCCCCTCCGTCGTCGGATCGGCGTGCCAGCTCTTGGGGCAGCGCGGGTCCTGGGGCGCCGCCTCGTCGAGCTGGCAGCCCGTGCCCGCGAGCATGGAGAGGAGGGGGAGCATGGTCACGAGGGGGCGCACGCCCTGCCATCCTACATGGGGGTGCCGGCGGTCGCGTGCCGTTTCCTGGCACCGAGGCGCTGGCGTCGCGCGCAGAAACCGTGATGACCTAGGTGCGTGAGCCGCACTCGGCAGTTGATGGCAGGGTTGCGCACCGCGCTCGGCGCGCGCGATCCGTTGCCCGCGCCGATCCGGCTGGCGCCGATCCCCGCGCCACCCGCCCGCGTCTACAGCCCCCGGCCAGAGCCGAGCTCGTTCGCGGCCGAGGCCGCACGGCACACGACCGCGCTGGTCGGGATCGGGCAGGTCGGCACGCGCTACGCCACCGACGTCGTCCTGCAGTTCCAGGCCGAGCTCGCGGTCGCGCACGAGGCGGTCGACGCGGTGCTGCCGGACGGCTGGGCCGAGGCCAACGGCTTCGTCGGGGTGCGCTCGCGCGTGACCTCGCATCGCGAGTTCTTGCTTCGTCCGGATCTCGGACGTCGCCTCGACGACGCGTCGGTGGAGACGATCCGCGCGAAGTGCACGCGCGGGGTCGACGTGCAGCTCATCGTCGCCGATGGGCTGTCGGCGTTGGCCTGCATCGGGACCGGCAAGGCGCTGCACGACGCGGTCGCGGGGGCGTGTCGCACGCGCGGGCTCACCGTCGGGACGCCGATCGCGGCGCGGTTCGCGCGGGTGTGGCTCGAGGACGAGATCGGCGAGTTGACCGGGGCGAAGGTCGCGATGATCTTGCTCGGCGAGCGGCCCGGGCTCGGCACCGGCGATGGGCTGTCGGCCTACGTCGTCTACGCGCCGAAGATCGGCAACACCGATGGGGAGCGCAACATGATCTCGAACATCCACCAGCGCGGCATCGTGCCCGACGACGCGGCGCAGCGGCTCGCCGCGTTCGCCAGCGCGATGATCGAACAGCGCACGAGCGGCGTCAGGCTCGACCTGGCGCGCATGGGGATCGTCGCCGAGCGCGGCTACCGCGCGCCCCAGGTGCGTCGCCGGCTGGTGGGCGCGTGACCCTCGAGCCGATCCTCCCCACCGTGCTGAGCGTGCGGCGGCTGCCGAACGCGGATCCGGCGTTGATCGCGGGCTACGGTGGCGATCCGACGCGGCACACCTCGCTCGGCCTGGTGACCTGCGATCAGGACGATCCGATGTACGTCGCGCTCGACGAGGCGACCAAGCACGCGCCGATCGACGTGATCTTCGCCAAGAGATTCTACGCGGGCTCGGCCCACGCCAGCGGGCGGCTGTCCGGCGAGATCCTCGGCGTGATCGCGGCGCGCGATCCGTCGGCGATCGACGCGGCGCTCGAGGCGCTCGAGCGCTGCCTGGCGCACGACGCCTGCTTCTACGACGCCGATGGCAAGAAGACCGTCACCGTGTTCCCGCACGTGATCTCGTCGCTGGGCGAGTACCTGGCGCGCGAGGCCGGCCTCGCGGTCGGCTCGCCGATGGCGTACCTCGTCGCGCCGCCGATGGGGGCGACGATCGGGCTCGACGCCGCGCTCAAGGCGGCGGACGTCCGCGCGGTCCGGATCGCGCCCCCGCCGACCGAGACGAACTTCGCGTGCGCGTGGCTCGCCGGCACGCTCGATGCGTGCGAGGCCGCCGCCGTCGCGTACGCGGCCGCGGTCGTCGACGTCGCGAACCATCCGCGGCGCTGAGTTAGCGCAGGGCGCCGACGTCGCCGAACCGCGGGCCGGGGCGATCGCCGCGCCAGATGCCGACGCGATCCATCCACGCGTCGAACTCCGGCGTCGGCCGCTTGTTCAGCAGGCGTCGCACCGTCGGGATGTCGTGGAAGCTCGTCGACTGGTAGTTCAGCATGATGTCGTCGCCGACGGGCAGCGACATCAGGTACGTGCAACCGGCGGCGCCGAGCAGGACCTCGAGCGACTCGAGCTCGTCCTGCGACATCGACGCGTGATAGGTGAAGCACGCGTCGCAGCCCATCGGCAGGCCGAGCAGCTTGCC
>JAPLLF010001032.1 GCA_026387715.1 Pseudomonadota bacterium | reverse complement strand
CACAGGTCGGTCATTCGCTCCTTGCGAGCGAGACGATTCATAAATTCGGTTCTCAGATCCATGGGTGTCCTCGTGCTCCAAGGCATGCGCCCTCCAGGCGCCCGCCTTAGCAGGTGTCACCCATGTGCCCGGTCTGCTTCGACACCCATGTGCCCGGTTAGATCCGTCACCCATGTACCCGGTCTGCACCGCGGGCAGCGCCCCAGGTGCCGACGTGACGATCCGTGCGTGGACGATGTCCGGCGTCGTCAAGGTCTGCGTGAAACGTCGCCGTCGCCGTCGCCGTCAACGTACACGTCGACGAGGAGTGCTCTCGGGCTCAGAAGCCCTTCGTGATCCCCAGGGTGATCATGTGGAAGATGTCGGTGCGCGAGACCGCGCCCGCGTGCGCGCGGAGCGACATCGGGGCAGGCGCGCCGAACGTCGCCGACGTGTAGTTCAGATCGTACGTGGCGGTGAAGTCGAGGCCCTTCTGGATCGCGTAGTCGAACACGCCGCCGAGCGCGAGGCCCTTCGCGGCGGGTGACACCCCATCCTCGAGGCCCTTGGTCTGCGCGAAGCTCGCCGAGACCAGGAAGTCGAGGTTCACGTGGACGCCGATCTTCGGCGTGATCCGCGGCATCGCGAGGCCGGCCCCGAACGCGGGCGAGATCCGGATCTCGGACGGGATCGTCGCCGGGTTGTTCGCGAGCACGCCGACGTCGGCGACCTGGAACGAGTAGTAGCGGAACCCGAGCCGCCCCATGAGCATCATGCCGTTGCGCTTCTTGAGGTCGTAGCCGACGAGCCCGCGCACGTCGAGATCGTGCACGCTGAACGGGATCGTCGTCGCCGCGCCGCCCATCGGCGTGTACTTGAGGCCCGGCACCGCCTTGGCGTACGCGTACGCGAGCTCGCCCCCGACCAGGACCTTCGGGCTGTACGGCTTGAGGTACTGGCCGCCGAGCGCGAGCGTGCCGGCCGGGACGCCGACGTTGTAGTTGTCGGGGACGCTCGCCTTGCCCCCGATGGTGCGCAGCCCTTGCTGGAGGATCGTGAACCCGGCGCGCACGCGCAGGTCGAGCTCGCGCTGGAGCGGGGCGTTCATCGCCGCGAGCTCGTCCTCGTCGGGGAGATCGAGCTTGGAGGTCAGCACGTAGCCGAGCTCGCCTTCGGAGTTCTCGACCTCGGTCCACTTCGCGCCGACCTTGTCGGTGAGGAACAGCTCGTCGTCCGGCGTCGCGGTGAACTGCGAGTCGCTGCTCTTGTCGGCCTTCTCGAACGCGGTCGTCTTGGTCGCGACCCGGACGGTCTTGCGCTTGGGCTCCTCGTCGTCGGAGACCGCGACGTCGTCGTCGTCGTCCTTGCCCTTACTCTTGCTCTTGCTCTTGCTCTTGGTGTCGTCGTCGTCGTCGTCGTCGTCGCCGCCCTTGGACTTGTGACCCTTGTCGGGCTTGTCGGCCTTGTCCGGCTTGTCGGCCTTGTCGGGCTTGTGGCTCTTGGGCTTGGGCTCGTCGTCGTCGTCGGCATCATCGCCCCCACCGCCACCGCCGCTGTCGCCGGTGGCATCGGCGCCGACCCGATCGTCGGGACCGGCGTCGCCGAGCGAGCCGCGATCCTTGCCTCGGCCATCGACGAACGCGCGGCGGCGCGTGTTGCGGGCGATCTCCTCCCCCTCGGGGACGTCGGCCACCGTGCGGACGATCCATCCCGTTCGCCCCTGCGTGCGGATCTTCAGCCAGCGGCCTTCCTTGCTGATGACCGTGACCTTCTCGCCCGCCTTGAGCTTCGCGAGCACCTTCGCGCGCTCACCTGCCCGGGCGAAGACCTTCGCAGCTTGGTTGATCCGGACCTTCTCGGCGTGTGCCTCGGAGACCAGGACCGACAGGAGCAGGGGTAGGATCAGGACTTTCGCCCTCATGAAGACCTCATTCTACAAGCGGCGTGCCGAAGGAGGCATCGCTATCCGTGGTCTGACCTGGAGGCATGCGCACATCCGCGCACATCCAACGCAGCTGAAATCACGCTGTTTGCGCTGCTTCCCAACATGACCCGAGTTGGCGGTCGCCGCCAGTTCCACCCAACGCAACCAGACTGGGGAGTTGGGGAGGATCCAAGAGGCCCCACACGTAGAAGGTCACGGAGCGATTAACCTCTGGTAAGTTGAGGCCTCGATGACCTTGCAGAATCGTAGCTACACCTCGGGTCACTTCGAGCTTCAGATCGACGGGCATACCTCGTCGGCGTACTTGAAGTCGATCGACGGTGGTCACTGGAAAGGCACGCCCATCAACGAGGCGGTCGGTCCGGATAACGTTCGCGTCAATCACCGCGGCATCCTCGCGGTCGAGCCGTTCACGATGGAGCTCGGCCTCGCGGGGGCCGGGGACATCCTTCGGTGGATCCAGGCGTCGTGGAACAAGAAGTACACGCGCCGCAACGGCGTCGTGCGGCACGCCGACTTCGATCTCAAGTCGATGTACGAGCACGAGTTCTTCGAGGCGCTGATCACCGAGACCACGTTCCCGAAGCTCGATGGCGCCTCCAAGGAGGCCGCCTATCTCAAGCTCAAGATCCACCCGGAGCGGGTGGCGACCTATGCCCCCCAGGGCCGCCAGATCATCTCGGGCAAGATCACCCCGAAGCAGAAGATGTGGGTGCCGTCGGCGTTCCGGCTCAACATCGACGGCGTCCGGGGCATCGAGTACACCAACCAGATCGAAGCGTTCACGATCAAGCAGGACGTGACCACGCACTACGTCGGCGAGGATCGCTATCCGTCGATCGAGCCGAACAAGATCGAGTTCCCGACCATCAGCGGCACGATCGCCCTCGACAAGGCCGGTGACCTGCTGAAGTGGTGGGAGGAATACACGTCCCGCAAGGCGAAGACGGACAAGGCCCTCGAGAAGTCGGGCTCGATCGAGTTCCTGTCGACCGATCGCAAGTCGACCAAGTTCTCGATCGACCTGTACTTCATGAACCTCAAGTCGCTCAGCATCGTCGCGTCGACGGCGAACAGCGATCAGATCAAGCGCGTGAAGTTCGAGCTGACCGTGCACGAGATGAAGCTCGACACGATGTCCGGCCTCGAATAGTCACGACGCGAACCGCCGCGCGAGGTCGCGCAGGTTCGCCAGGCTCACCGGCTTCTCGAGACGCTCGTTCGGGACCCGCGCGAGGAACCGGCGGATGTCCTCGCGGGTGACATCTCCGCTGATGAAGACCATGCGAGGTCCGAGCTCGGGACGGATCGCGATGATCGCCTCGTACAGCTCCATGCCGGTCAGGTAGGGCATCGAGAGGTCGCAGAACACCAGGTCGAAGGTCTCGCCCGCCTCGATGCGGCGCAGCGCCTCGCGCGGATCGTTGATGGTGTTGACGTCGAAGTCGCGCTGCAAGGCGCGGGAGATCACGCGGAGGATCTGCGGCTCGTCGTCGACGATCAAGACGCGCTTGCGGCGCTCGTGCGAGGCGGGCGCGGGCGCGACCGGGGTGGCGACCGGCGTGGGGAGGGTGATCTGGAAGATGGTGCCGCTTCCGAGCTGGGTCTCGCAGCGGAGCTCGCCGCCGAGCGCGGTGACGATCCCGTGCGAGATCGAGAGGCCGAGCCCGATGCCCCCACCGACCTGCTTGGTGGTGAAGAACGGGTCGAAGATCTGGGGCAGCACCTCGGGCGCGATCCCGGGGCCGTTGTCGGTCACCTCGATCACCACGACGCCGCGACCGGCGGGGATCGCGGTCCGGACGACGATGAGGTTGGTCGACGGGTCGGTGCTGGTGAACGCCTGGGCCGCGTTGACCAGCAGGTGGACGAGCACCTGCACGAGCCGGGACTCGTCGCCGGTGACGAGCGTGTCGACGGCGAGCTCGAGCCGCGTGCTGGCGCGCGTCCGGATCGCGTGCCCGGCCAGCTGCAGGGCGTTGCGGATGATCGCGTTCACCTCCGAGCCGGTCGCGACGGTCGCATCGGCGCGCGCCAGCGCCTTGAGCCCACGCACGATCTGGGCGACGCGCGCGGTGCCCTCGCGGGCCTCTTCGAGCATCGTGGTGATCTCGGCCAGCCGCGTGGGGGAGGAACTGGTGAGCGTGCCGAGCTCCTCGAGCGCGAGGCTGAGGTTCGTCTGGATGTACGTCAATGGATTGTTGATCTCGTGGCCGACGCCGGCCGCGAGCGTGCCCGCGGTGACCAGCCGCTGGTGTTGCGCGAGGCGGTCGGCGGTCGCGCGCTGCTCGGTGGTGTCGCGAAACGTCACGATCACGGCGTAGGGCTCGGGGTCGTCCGGGCGCAGGAGCGGACGCGACGTGACGCTGAGCCAGCGACACGCCTCGTCGCCGCGATAGATGCACATCGGGACGTCGGTCTGGGGCACGCCGGTTCGCAGCGTCACCATCGCGGGGTGTTCGTGACCCGGGAACGGGCGGCCATCCTCGTGGGTGGCGCGCCAGCGCGGATCCATCGACGTGATCCCGAGCAGCTGCTCGCGCGTGAGCCCGAGGATCTGCTCCGCCGCGAGGTTGTGGTGCAGGAACGCGCCAGAGCGATCCTGCAGCGCGACCCCGTCGCTGATGCCCTCGAACAGGGCCTCGAACTTGCGGGCTTGATCGTGGAGTTCGACCTCGCGCGCGGCGAGGACCCGGCGCTCCTCGCGGAGCTGGAGTCCCACGCGCCGCAGCTCGAGCAACGCGACCACCTGGTTGGCCAGCAGCTCGAGCGACGCGAGCTGTTCGGGCGATGGCTCCCGGCGCTCGTGATCGATCGCGCACAGGGTCCCCAGCAGGAACCCCTCGGGGGTGCGCAGCGGCATGCCGACGTAGAACCGGATGAGCGGGTGTCCGGTCACCAGCGGGTTGTCGACGAACCGCGCGTCTGCGAACGCGTCGTGGACGATCAGGGGAGCGCGCGCGGCGACGACGTGCCCGCAGAACGACACCTCGCGGGAGGTCTCGGGGACGTCGAGCCCGACCCGCGCCTTGAACCACTGGCGGACCTCGTCGACGATGGAGATCAGCGCGATCGGCACCCCGAGGATGGTGGCCGCCAGCGCCACGATCGCTTCGAACGCCGGCTCGGTCGGCGTGTCGAGGATCTCGTAGGCGCTCAGCGCGCGGAGCCGCGCGGTCTCGTCGGGGGGAATGGCGGGTGGCTGCATGGGCTCGTGTCATTCACTGCGCGGCGGCTACGACGATGTCGTAGAGCACGTGGGCATATACGGCGTGCGCGAGCGACCTGAACCAGAAGATACTCGAGAACGCGACGCCGGCCAGGGTGCGGAAGATGAACGCATGCTCGTTCCATGGTTCGCCCTGCGCTCCCAGATGGTGAGCCCCTGAAAACGCGAGCGAAGACAGGAGGATGGCGAGGGCAACCGCCGCGCGATGGCCCACGTGGGGGGCGCTCCAGGCGACCAGCCCGGCCATGATGCCGAGGCGAAACACGAGCTCCTCGTGAACGCCGGCGCCGATCGCGCCGATGATCGACGGCCCGGTGATGCCGAGGCCGAGCAGCCGATCGACGACGAGCGAGATCACGGTGCCGAGCGTGAACGCGTAGATCGCGGCCTCGAAGATCACCGGGAGCGCGACGTCGAGGCGGAGCGTGGCCCGGCGGTCGCCGCGGCGCAGCCAGACGAGGAAGCCGATCGCGAGCACGGCGTAGACGATCAGGTAGGCGGCGCGGTCGTGGCCGACGGCGACGAGGAGCACGCGGCTGACGAGATCGGCGCCGGTCACCCGGTTGGTGACGAGCACGCCGATCGCGTACACGAGGATCAACGGGAAGATCAGGACGAGGCTCGCCGCCAGATCGCCGTGGCCCACGGGCCAGCGTCGTGCCGGGGCGGCCTCCCTCACGCGTTGCCTCGCGGGCGCGCGGGCGTGCGGCGGGGTGGCGGGGTGGTGGGGCGCGCGGGCGTGAGGATCTTGCCGCGCTTCTTCGCGGCCGGGGTCTCGACCTTCGGCCGCACCGTCGCGGTGATCGCGCGGTCGTCGCGCAGGTACGTCGCGACGGCGTTCGCGACATCGGCCTGCCGCACGCTCCGGATCGCGTCGTCGTACGCGTCCCACGTCTGCCAGCCGAGGCCGTACGCCTCGTGGTACGCGATCGCGTTGGCGATCGCGGAGCGACGCTGCATCGCGATCTGATGGCGGCCGATCAGGCTCGACTGCGCACGGGCGAGCTCGTCGGGCGTCACGCCCGCGGTCCGGACGCGATCGAGGACCTCGCGGACCGCGCGGTTGGCCTCGTCGAGCTTGTCGGGGGAACACGACAGGTAGATCGCGACGAACCCGGGATCGATCCCCTCGATGGAGTGCGCGGAGATCCGGTAGACCAGCGCGCGCTTCTCGCGCAGCTCGGCGAACAGCCGACCGCTCTGGCCGCCGAGCATCGAGATCAGGACCTCGAGCGCGAAGCGGTCGGGCGCGTCGATCGTCGTGCCGGGGAACCCGATCACGAGGTGGCCCTGCGCGCGATCGAGGTACTGATAGACCTCGCGCGCGGCCGCGGACCTGCCATCGAAGACGGGTGGTTTCGGGGCCACGATCGTCTGGGGCTTGCTGCCCGTGGCCGTCGGGGGCTGGGTGAACTGTGCGGTGGCGAGCGCGACGACCTCGTCGACGTCGACGTCGCCGACGACCGTCAGCACCATCGCCGACGGCGGGTGGTGGAGGGCGTGGAACGCCCGCAGCTCGGCGGGCGTCATCGCGTTGATCGCGGCGGGCGTGCCGAGGACGTCGCGGCTGTACGGGTGCGCGCCGTAGAGCGTCCGGGTGAACAACCCGAACACGAGCTGGCTCGGGCTGTCCTGCTGCGCGGCCTGATCGTCGAGGATGCCCCGTCGCTCGCGCTCGAGGTCCGCGAACGTCGGGTTCGCGATGCACGCGGCGAACAGCGCGAAGCCGGGCTTCCACGACCGCGACAGCCACTCGGCCGCGACCGCAAAGCTGTTGCGGCCGGCGACCGCGCCGAGCGAGCCGCCGAGCCGGTCGACGCGATCGGCGAGCTTCGCGGCATCGATGGTCCCCTCGGCCGTGACGCAGCCGCGCGTGATCAGGCGCGCGATCAGCGTCGACGATCCCGCGTGCGCGGCATCCTCCACGCGCTGGCCGCCCTGCCACACCGCGCGCATCGCGACGACCGGCACCGATGGATCGCGGCGCACGATCAGCCGCGCGCCGTTCGGCAGGACGACGCGGCGATCGGCGATCGCGACCTGGACGGGCGCGGTCGCGAGCGCCTTGCGGACGCGCACGGTGGCGTCGCGCGCGAACACGGTCGTGCTCGCGCGTCGCTTCGGGAGGATCGCCGCGACGCTCGCGTTGTCGGCGCGCAGGTAGCGGCGCATCGCGGTGCTGAGATCGTGGCGGCGCATCGCGCGCACGCGATCGAGGTAGACGTGCCCGAACTGGGGATCGCCGGCGACGGTGGAGTACCAGCCGAGCGAGCGCGCGCGCCCCTGCACGGTCTCGAGCTCGCGGACGAACCCGGTCTCGGCGGCGACGCACGCCTTCTCGAGCTCGGTGTCGGTGACCTCGTCGGCGAGCTTGGCGGCTTGCTCGACGAGCGCGCCGACGGCCCGGCGGGCGTCGCCGGGCTTCGCGGTCGCCGACAGCACGAACAGCCCCGGATCGCGCAGCGAGTGGACGTGCGCGTGGGCCGAGGTCACCAGGTTGTCGCGCACGCGCAGCTGATCGAGCCGCGCCGATTCGTTCTGCCCGAGCAGCAAGGCCGCGACGTCGAGCGCGGCGAGATCGGGGTGGCGTGCGGCCGGCACGTGGAAGCCGACCGACACGTACGCCTCGCCGAGATCGCGGAGGGTCGCGATCGCGCGCGTGGCGGTCTGGCGCGGCTCCGCGGCCACGTTGCGCTGGGGGCGCCCCGACGGCATCGCACGGAACCGCTTGTCGACGGCGCGGCGCACGCGGGCGGGGTCGACGTCACCGGCGACGACGAGCGTGAGGTTGTCGGCCACGTAGTAGCGCCGGAAGAACTCGACGAGCTCGCGCTCGCGGAGCGATGCGACGGTGTCCGCCGTGCCGATCACCGGGCGACGATACGGGTGCGCGACGAACGCGGTCGCGAACAGGTTCTGCACGACGCTGCGCGACGGATCGTCGGTGCCGTGGCGGATCTCCTCGAGGATGACCTGGCGCTCGCGCGCGAGCTCGCCGGGATCGACCGTCGGCTCGAGCAGGGTATCGCCGATCGCATCGAGCGCGGCCTCGACGTGATCGCGCCCGATCACCGCGTGGAGGACGGTCTGGTCGAGCGAGGTCCACGCGTTGATCTCGCCCCCGCCGCGCTCGATCGCGTGCACGAGCTCGCCGCGGCCGTAGCGCATCGATCCCTTGAACAGCATGTGCTCGACGACGTGCGCGGCGCCCGCGAGCTGCGGGGACTCGTCGGCCGAGCCGACCCCGACCCACGCCTGGATCGCCGCCACCGGCGCAGGATGGCCAGGGGCGACGTGGAGCGTGAGCCCGTTATCGAAGCGATGAGTCTCGACGTCTTGCACGGCAGCACCCGCCGCCGCGATCAGGATCACGGCGGCGACGTGATGGTAGGCACGGCGTCGGGCAGCTGGCATCTTTCTGGTCCCGCGCCGGCTTGCCGGGGCGGTCGTGAACCATACTCGACTTGCGCTCGCTCGTGCGGTCGAGGGTATCCTCGGTCGCATGGTGCGCCGTGACGACGACGACGGGAACGACCCGCTGAAGTCTCGCTGCGCTTCTCCCGTGGGTGAAAGTCCCACCTCGGAAAGCGTCGGAGCACCGAGTAGCAGGTCGCCGGAGCCGCGAGAGATCGCGGAGGCC
>JAPLLF010001283.1 GCA_026387715.1 Pseudomonadota bacterium | reverse complement strand
GGACGGCGAGGTCGAGCGACTCGGACGAGATCGCCGCGTACGGCGAAGCGAGCCGGCGCTCGTGCTCGGCGAACGCGACGTCGTAGCCATCCCAGCGGTGGGCGATCGCGGCATCGATCCACGCATGGGCACCTGCGGCGGCATCGCCCGCGTGGAAGCACCACGTGTGGTTGCCGCCGAGCGCCGAACCGGCTTCGATCAGGACCACCCGCGCGGACGGCCGCTCGTGGGCGAGGGCGAGCACGCACAGGCATCCCTGGAGGCCGCCACCGACGAGGACGATGTCATGTTGGGTCATCTCGGTTCGGAGATCTCTCACTTCGGTGCGTGACCAGGTTTGGATGCACGGGTAGAACGATTTCGTGCAGATCACGGTCGCGACCTGGAACGTGTTGCATCGCGTACACGCCGAGAACTACATCGAACCTAGCATCGTTGCCCATCCCGACGAACGGGCTCGGACCCTGGCCATCGCGGACCGGCTCGAGTCCTTGGGGGATCTAGTAGCACTGCAAGAGGTCAGTGGCGATCAGCTCGCCGTGATCCGGGCTCGGTACGGTGCCCGCGCCCTGGTGTGGTCGGCGCAGTATCCGCGCGTCCCACACTTCCGGGGCGGCTCGACCACCTCGCTCGTGGACCCGACCGAGCACCTTGTCACGATCGTGTTCGGGCGTCCGGTGCGTGGCAGCACCGCACACACGTTCGCCTCGGATCCTGGAAAGGGCTACGTCACGGTGGAGCTGGACGGGTTGCTCGTCATCAACACCCACGTCTCGTACGGCGACCGCAGCGCCGCGCAGCTCGGGCAGGTGGCCGCGGTCGCGGCGGCTCATGCCGGGCCGACCGTGATCGTCGGCGACTTCAACGCGCATCGCGAGGCGGTGCTCGCGGGGCTCGGCGGCGTGGCCATCTTGCCACCGGACGGGTCGCTGCCGACCCGTCCGCGCGGGAAAGGGGCGTCGAAGTCACCCGACATCGATCACGTGATCGTGCACGGCGCCGTGGGCTCTGACGCACGTGTGCTCGACAGCACGGGGCTGTCGGACCACCACATCGTCACCGCCACGATCGAGATCTAGCGCTCGGCGCACACGTGCGCGAGCGCACGGCTGTCGATCCCGATCGACCGAGTGAGCACGCCGTCAGTTCGAGTTCGGGTTCGTCGTCGGGATCGGAGCTTCGATCGCCTCGGGCTCGGTGCGGGGCACCGCGGCCACGCTGACCACCGGCTCGGATCGCTCGCGACGAACCGTCGTCCGCACGCTGCCATCAGCGGTGGGCGTGGCGGGGGCGGGCGTCGGCGCGGCGGCCGCGGCGGCCTTCTGCTCGGCGAGCTTCGCCTGGCGCCGCTTCTCGCTCTTGTCCTTGTCCGCGGCGAGCCGCGCGAGCTCCGCCTTGTCCTTGTCGCGCCCCTCGCGCTCGCGCTCGAGCTCGCGCTCCTCGCGGCGCTTCTCGCGCATGCGGCGGAGGCCACCGACCATGATCTCGGCGATCAGCTGGTCGTACTCCATGCCGATCGCCTTCGCGATCAACACGAGGTCGGAGTAGTCAGGCGTGAGGCCCGGCAGCGGGTTCACCTCGAGGACGTAGATCCGACCGTCGGCATCCATCCGCAGATCGACGCGCGCGACGTCGCGACAATCGAGCGCGAAGAACGTCGCCCGGGCGATCTTCTCCATCGCCTTCTGCTCGGTCTCGGTCAGCTTGGCGGGGCACTCGTAGTAGACGTGCTCCTCCCACTCCTGCTTGACGCCGAAGTCATAGACCGGTCGCGGGTTGTCCTTCTTGAACTTGATCTCCATCGGCGGCAGCACACGGGGGCGCTTGTCGCCGAGCAACCCGACCGTGAACTCGCGACCCGCGATGTATTCTTCGACGAGCGCTGGCTGACGGTACTTCTCGACGCACAGCTTGACGGCGACGCGGAGCTCTTCCTCGGTGTCGACCACGTTGGTCGCGTCGATGCCCTTGCTCGAGCCCTCGGCGTTCGGCTTCACGATGAGCGGGAACTTCATGTCCGGCGACAGCCGCTCGCGCGCCGACTCCATGAGCTGGAACTTGGGCGTGAGGATGTCGTGCTGCAGCAGCACCTTCTTGCCGAGCGCCTTGTCGAGCGCGATCGCGAGGGTCGCCGAGTCGGAGCCGGTGTACGGGATGCCGAGGAGCTCGCACAGGGCGGGCACCTGGGCTTCGCGGTTGCGACCCTCGACGCCCTCCGCGATGTTGAAGATCAGATCGACGTCGGCCTCGGCGAGGACGCGGGGCAGGTCCGGCGTCGCCTCGAGGTGAACGACGATGTGCCCTTGCCGCGCGAGCGCGTTGGCGATCGCGATGATCGTCTCCGGCGGATCCCACTCGGCCTCGTCGTCGCCGTCGTGGCTGCGCTTCACGTTGTAGGTGAAGCCGACGCGAATCGGCTGGGCCTTGCGCGTGCGCGAGACGCCGAGCTGGGTCGCGGTCGCGAGGCCCGAGCGCAGCGCCGCGGCGTTGAGGATATGGGTGATCGTGCCGTTGTAGGTGAGGCCGGCCGACGCGGTAGCCGCGAACAGCGAGCTCTGGCTCGCGAGCGACGGCAGCGCGTTCGCCTCGATCAGGTAGATGCGGCCTTCCTGCGTGACGCGGTAGTCGAGGCGCGCCATGTCGCGCAGCCCGAGCGTCCGGATCACTTCGGTCGAGATCTGGCGGAGCCGCGCGGCGACGTCGCGGGGGAGGTTCGCCGGGCAGCGGTACTGCACCTTCGACGGATCGAGGTTCTTGAGCCGGTAGTCGAAGATGTTGAACGGCCGCTCGGCGGTCGGCTCGAGGAGCACCTCGACCGGCATGAGCAACCCGTTGTCGTGCCCGACGCCGTCGATGAAGCCGACCGCGACGTCGATGCCCTCGATGTACTCCTCGACGAGCACGCCGTCGGGATACGCGCGCAGCGCGGCCTTGAGCGCGCTGGCGAAGTCGCGCGGCTCCTTGACGACCGACGAGCCGAGCATGCCGCGGGCGATGTCGGAGTTGTAGATCCCCTTGCTCGAGCCTTCGTGGTTCGGCTTGATGATCACCGGGAACGCCAGCCCCGAGCCGCGCTCGACGATCGTCTCGAAGTTGCGCACCGTGACGAGGATGCCGCGCGGCGTCTCGACCGACGACAGCGACGCGCGGCCGACCATCAACTTGGTCAGCCACTTGTCGAGCGTGATCGCGTTCGTGTAGGCGTCGGATCCGGTGAACGGGATGCCGAGCTCTTCGAACAGCGACGGGTAGAACGCCTCACGCATCCGGCCGGAGTTGCCCTCGGCGGTGTTGAAGATGATGTCCGGGTCGATCGCCTCGAGCCGCTCGAGGAGGTTCGAGGCAGGCCCCGACACCTCGACCTTCTCGACCTCGTGGCCGGCTGCCACGAGGGCCGCCGCGATCGCGCTCACCGTCTCGGCACTGTCGTACTCGGCTTCCTTCTCGGTCTCGCGGACGTCGGTAAGCCGAAGGTTGTGAGTGAACGCGACTTTCATGATGTGTAAGACCCTTAGCAAAGCGGTGTGACATCGGAAGGTCAAGGGAAACCCGCGCTTGCCGGTTGGGTCGAAACGCGGTCTCGTACGTCCATACCTTCATGCGCCCAAGCGCTCTGTTCGTCCTCGTGCTCGCCGGGTCCCTCCTCGGCGCTTGCACCCCTCCACCCAGGCCGGTCACGCCGATCGCGCCGAACGGAACGGCCACCTCCCGGCCGGCGAGCGACCTCGCTCACGCGAAGCAGGAGGTGGTGCCCCAGGGCGAGGGCGGGAAGCTGGTCGTCAAGGACCCGCGGATCACCGACCTGGACATCATCAAGGTGACGGTCGACCCCGCGTCGGGGCAGACCACCTCGGTCGCGTCCGCCGATCTGTTCCGCCAGGCAGGGGAGGCGGTTGCGGCCAAGCGGACCCAGGAGGCGATCTCCCTCTACCGGCGGGTCGTCAGCGAGTTTCCGGACTCCATCTACGGGCCGATCTCGCTCTTCAACATCGCCGCGATCCACGATGGTCGCGGCGACTACCTGGCGACCGTCGAGACCCTCCACGAGCTGGTCAAGACGTTCCCGGCGGCGCGCGAGTCGGTGGAGGGACACCTCTACATCGCGGCGCTCCACGCCGAGCACAAGGACTTCGCCGAGGCCTCCAGGGTGCTCGACGCGGCGCTCGCGCGCTCGAACCTGTCGTACGCCGATCGCGTCGAGGCGTTCGCGCGCAAGGGCTACGTCGAGCTCGAGCTCGGCCACCTCGACGTCGCCGACGCGGCGCTCGAGGCAGCCTTCGGGGAATGGA
>JAPLLF010001225.1 GCA_026387715.1 Pseudomonadota bacterium | reverse complement strand
CGATCGTCAGCACGACGAGCATCACGACCATCGCGACGACGCGCGGCACGATGAGGAACCTGATCGGGTCGATCGCGAGCGCCCGCAGGCCGTCGAGCTGCTCGGTGACGGTCATCGTCGAGAGCTCCGCGGTGTTGTTGGCGCCGACGCGGCCCGAGAACATCAGCGCGATGAGGATCGGGCCGATCTCGCGGAGCACCGCGTAGCCCGAGCCCCAGCCGGCGAGCGCGGTCGCGCCGAACTTCTTCACGAACGGGGCCGACTGCAACATCATCAGGCCGCCCGCGAAGAACGCGGTGAGCGTGACGATCGGCACCGACCGGTTGCCCATCTTGTGGAGGTTCCGGACGAGCTCGCGCAGATCGAACCACGTCCGCCGCGACGGGACGAGCGCGCGGAGGACCTGCGCGGCGAGCACGACGATGCCCCCGATCGTGCGGATCACGTCGCCGCCATCTTCTCGTCGAGCGGGCCCTCGAGGTCGCCGCGGACGAACTGCCGCACGAGCGGATCGGGCGCGTCGGCGATCGTCGCCGCCGGGCCGCGATACACGATCTTGCCGCGGTAGAGGAACGCGATCTCGTCGACGAAGGTGGCGAGCGCGGTCACGTCCGACGACACCGCCAGGACGGTGGCCCGCGTCCGCTGCTGGTCGGCGTCGAGGAGGTCGTAGATCTTCTGCGTCGTCACCGGATCGAGCCCCGCGCTCGGCTCGTCGTAGATCACGAACTCGGCGTCGATCACGGTCGCGCGCGCGATGCCGACGCGCTTCTTCATGCCGCCGGAGAGCTCGGCCGTGAGCTTGCCCTCGCTGCCCGCGAGCCCGACCGCGCGCAGCCGATCCGTGACCCGCACGGCGATCTCGGCGGCCGTCAGCTCGCCGCGTTGCTCGAGCGGGAACGCCACGTTCTCGGCCACCGTGAGGAAGTCGAACAGCGCGTAGTTCTGGAACAGCATGCCGATCCGCCGGCGCAGCCCGCCGAGCTCGGCCTCGCGCCGGCCGGTGACGCGCGTGCCGAGGATGTCGATCGTGCCGCCGTCGACGGGCTCGAGCCCACACGCGAGCTTGCAGATCACGCTCTTGCCCGCCGCGGCCGGCCCGATCAGGCCGAGCCGCGCGCCCGGCGCGAGCTCGAGCGAGATGTCGTCGAGCACGACCCGGCGACCGTAACGTCGCGTCACGCTTGAAAACCGGATCGCGGCGGGCGCCGTCATCGATGCTCCGGAAGGCAGGCGAGCTCGACGGCGCGCGCCGCCGCGCGTGGGCCGTACTTCGAGTCGGGAAACGCCGCGAAGCCCGCGAGCGCGCGGCACTCGCCAGCGCGATCGGCGGCCCGGGCCAGCGTGACGGCGAGCTCCCACTGCGCGTCGTCGCGCAGGATCGACGCCGGGTAGTCCTCGCCGAGCCTCGCGAACGCGGCCGCGGCGCCGGGCAGATCGGCGAGGTCGTCGCGCAGCACCCGGCCGAGCTCGAGCTGCGCGTCGTCGAGCCACACCGAGAAGTACGAGCCCGCGCCGATCGCGACCTCGCGCGTGCGGAGCAGGCCGCGCAGGCGTTCGGCGGCGCCGCGCGGATCGCCGATCGCGCGCGAGATCCGCGCGGCGTGCCAGCGCGCGTCGTCGCGGAGCCCGCTGTCGGGATAGTCGCGCGGGATGCGGTCGTAGTACGCGCGCGCGGCCGTCGGGTTGGCCAGCTCGTGCTCGGTGAGGTCGGCGAGCGACCACACGAGGTTGTCCGCGACCGCCGTCTCGGCGAGCGCGGTGAGCAGGCGCGCGAGCTGCTCGATCATGCCCTTGGCGTCGCGGCCGCGGCCGTCCTCGAGCAGCGCGCGCAGCGCGTCGGCGGCGATCGGCTCGTCGGGGAAGTCGGTGACGACGCGCCACAGCGACGTCCAGGCCGGCTGGAGCCGTCCGGCGCGCAGCTGGAGCTGGCCGGCGCGGTAGAGGCTCGTCGCGGAGGTGTCGTCGTCGTCGGTCACGCGCGGCGGGATCGCGAGGTAGGTGGTGATCGCGGCGTCCCAGCGCTCGGCGTGCTCGAGGACCTCGGCCTCGCCGAGCAGCGCCTCGGCGCACGCGGCCTTCGCCCGTCGCGGCGGCGCGAGCGCGTGGCACTTCGCCTGTGCCTGGCGGTACGCCGCGATCGCGCCGTCGACGTCGCCGTCGCGCGCGCGCTGCTCGGCGACGTGCAGCTCGCCGAGCGTGGCAGGGGCGCTGCACGCGAACACCCCGACGAGCACGACCAGCAGCCTCACAACGCGTCGACGATCACCCGGGCCGCGCGCTGTACGCTCGCGCGATCCGCGTCGAGGTGGGTGACCGCGCGGAGGCGCTTGGGGCCGGCGGTGCCGAGCAGGACGCCGTGCGCCTTGCACTGCTCGATCACCGTCGCGGTCGTCCCCTCGAGCAGGTCGATCATGACGATGTTGGTCTGCACCCGCGCGAGCTCGACGGACACCTTCGGCGAGGTCGCGACGAGCTCGGCGAGGGCGCGGGCGTTGGCGTGATCCTCCGCGAGACGCGGCCGATGGTGCGCGACCGCGTAGAGCCCACCCGCCGCGATGATGCCGGCCTGGCGCATGCCGCCGCCGTACATCTTGCGGAAGCGATGGCAGCGCTTGATGAAGTCGCGCGAGCCGCACACCAGCGAGCCGACCGGCGCGCCGAGGCCCTTGGACAGGCACACACTCACCGAGTCGAAGCCGCGCGCGAGCTCGCGCTCCGTCGTGGCGCCGGCGATCGCGGCGTTCCACAGGCGCGCGCCGTCGAGGTGCGCGACCAGGCCGAGCAGGTGGGCCTCGTCGACGACGTCGGACAGCTGCGCGCGGTCCCAGCAGATGCCGCCGCCCATGTTGTGCGTGTTCTCGACGGCGACGACGCGGGTGTGGGCCTGGTGCGGATCGTCCGCCGACTTGAAGGCCGCGCGGACCTCGGCGGCGGTGAACGTGAAGCCGGGGAGCGGCGACGTCTGCACGCCCGCGAGCGCGGCGAGCGCGCCGGACTCGTGGCGCCAGCAGTGCGCGTCCTTGCTGATGATCACCTCGTCACCAGGCGTGGTCCACGCGCGCAGCGCGACCTGGTTGGCCATGGTGCCGCTCGGGACGAACAGCGCCTGCTCCTTGCCCAGCAGATCCGCGACGAGCTCCTCGAGCGCGCGGACGGTCGGATCGTCGCCGTAGACGTCGTCTCCGACCTCGGCGTTCGCCATCGCCGTGCGCATCGCCGCCGTGGGGCGGGTGACGGTATCGGACCGCAGATCGACGAGGGCGGGCATCCGCGCAGCCTACCGCAATCGTTCGATCATCCGGCCTACGGGGTCGGTGAGATCGGCGGACCGCCCTCGGCGTCCCGCGGCTTGTCGACCG
>JAPLLF010000339.1 GCA_026387715.1 Pseudomonadota bacterium | reverse complement strand
CGAGCGCGCCGAGCGCCTCGTCCTAGAGGCCTCCCAGGCGCACGGCGAGCCGCGCGAGCGCGTCGAGCACGTCGCGATGATCCGGGGCGAGGCGATCCGCGGTGACGAACGCGTCGCGCGCGCCCGCGTCGTCGCCGAGCTCGCGCTCGTACAGCACGCCGATCTCGCGATGGAGCTCCGCCCGCGTCGCGTCGTCGCGGTCGCCGAGCGTCGCGACCCGCCGCTGGAGCAGATCGATCAGCACCGGCCACTCGCGGGTCGCGCGGTAGAACTCCTCGAGCGCGTCGTACGCGGCGACGTCGGTGGGGTCGAGCAGCAGCACTCGCTCGTAGCCGTCCGCGGCGCGATACGTGTTGCCGAGCACCTGCCAGGCCGCCGCGATCTCGCCGAACCACCGCGCGCCGTCGGGGGCGTCGAGGTCGACGAGCGTGGTCATCGCGTCGAGTGGCAGCTCGGCGACGCGCTCGGTCGCGCGCGCGAGGCGCAGCAGCGGATCGAGGTCGAGCGCGGACGGCGCCTCGTGGAAGGCGGACAGCCGCACGACCAGCGCGCGATCGAGATCGCCGCGACTCTCGAGCTCCATCGAGAGCTGCCGCATGATCTCGGCACGCTCGATGCTCTCCTCGGTCTCCTCGACGAGCGAGAGGTGCGCGCTGACGATGCGATGGCCCTCGGTGTCGAGCGATGCCGCGGCGGCGCGGGCGGTCGCGCGCTCGCACGCAGCGCGGAGGCGTGTCGGATCGAGCCCCGGAAACTCCTGGAGGAGGACCCGGCAGAGGATGTCGACGTCGGCGGCCAGGTCGCTCGCCTAGAATCGCCAGCCGACCGAGAACGACGCGCCCCCGTGGCTCGGTCTCACGGCGACGGTGGTGGAGGAGGAGTCCTTCTTGTAGCCCAGATAGTAAAGGACACCGCCGGTCGCGATCCCGGCGCCACCGAGCGCGAGCGAGACGATCGCGATCGTGTTGTCGCGCTTGCCGTGGTCGTAGGTGTCCTGCTGCGCTGCCGTCCACGTGCCCATGTTCGGCGACAACGCGTTGAGGTCGGCCTCGGCGCTCGAGGCCAACGAGCCGAACACGGCGCCGGTGATGACGAGGGCGACGCCGGCGCCGGCGGCGGTGAGGCCCGCGAGCCGCATCGACTTGCCGTTGCCCAGCGACCGAGGCTCTTCCTTGAGCGGCGCCGTCGGACCAGGTTGCACCGGCACGACCACCACGGGCTTGGTCGGCTCGACCCTCTCGGGGGGCTTGGTGCCGTCGGGGTTCTGCAGGCCGGTCGGCGGCAGCTGGATCTGCTTCTTCTGCTCCTCGAGCAGCGCATCCATCTCCTTGATGCGGTCCTCGACGTCGGACTTGTTCGGCGCGTCGGGCTTGAGGCGCAGGTACGTCTTGTAGAAGTAGCTCGCGTTCTCGTAGTCCTTCTTGAGACGATACGACTGCGCGATGTTGAACAGCAGGCCGACCGCGGAGGTCAGCGCGTAGGCCGCCTTGAACTCCTCGATCGCCTTGTCGAACTCGCCGAGGTTGTAGTGCGTGTTGCCCTTCTCGTAGTGGGCCTTCGCCTCGACCTTCTTGTCGTCGGCGACGGGTTGCGCGTGGACGATCGACGACGCCAGCGAGACGAGAACCGTGGAGATGATCGCGAGCTTCATGTGTGCTTACCGTCAGTTGGCGAATGGATCGATCGTGCCGTCATCGGGGCCCTTCTTCGCGGAGCCGGGGCCTGGCGGGGTGACCTTCGCGCTCCCCGTGCCCGGCGTCTTGGGCACGAAGCCACTGGTCTTCTTTTCCTTGTCGAGCTTCGCGATCTGGACGGTCGCCTTGGCGCCGCCCGCGACCTCGACCTTCTGCTCGAACCTGAGCTTGCCGGGCACCGTCACGACGATGGTGTGCGACCCGTCGGCGTCGACGGCGATCGGCCCGGTGATCGCGACGACCTTGCCGTCGACCTCGACCTTGGCGGCCTTGTCGCTCTTGTCGGCGATGGTCAGCTCGATCGTGCCGCCCTTGGGGACGGGGGCCACGACGGGCGGGGCGCCGGCATCGATCGCGACCGTCTTGTCGACGGCCGGCTCGGACTTGGTCGGCGGCGTCACGGTCGTGGCCGGCGGCGTCGGCGGCTGGACGTCGGCGATCTTCGGCGGCGTGGTCTCGGCGGGCGTGCGGGTCGCGACGAACGCCCCGATGCCGCCGACGACGGCCACGCCGGCGATCGCCGCGTACAGCGCGGTCTTCTTCCTGGGCGCCGCGGTATCGATGACGCCGGAGACCGGCGGCGAGGTGTTGCTCGTCGGCGTCGCGGCGAGGCCCGGTGGGCGCGTGCTCGGCGCCGGCTGTCCGGAGTTCGTCCCGAGTGGCATCGTGCCGTTCAGCGGCAGGGGCACGCCGGCGGCTGGGGTGTTGATGCGCTGCTGCAGGCTCGACCGGAAGCCGGTCGGGCGCCCGTTGTCGATCGTCACGAGCCCGCTCGAGATGAGCTCCGAGAGCACGGTGCGCACCTGGGCCAGCGTCGGTCGATTGTCGGGGTGCTTGTCGAGCATCCCCACGATCAGCAGCTCGAGCGGCGGCGGAATCTCGGGCCACAGCTCGCTCGGTCGCTGGGGCGGCGTGGTCATGTGCATGAGCACCATGTCCATCGCGCTGTCGGCGACGAACGGCAGGCGCCCGCACACGATCTCGTACATCATGCAGCCGAGGGCGTAGACGTCCGTCCGACGATCGACGTTGCGGCCGCGCGCCTGCTCCGGCGACAGATAGCCGGGCGTCCCCATCATCATGCCGGTGCGGGTCTTCGCGACGCCGCCGGCTTCGCTCTCGGGCGTCGACAGCTTCGCGATGCCGAAGTCGAGCAGCTTGACGAGCGTGCGCCCGCCGCGCACCGCGGCGAGGTACACGTTGTCCGGCTTGAGATCGCGATGCACGATCTGCTTCTCGTGTGCGGCCTCGAGCGCGTCGGCGACCTGATCGAGGATCTCGATCGCCTCGCCGAGCATCAGCCCCGTGCGATGGATCCGGTCCGCGAGCGACTCGCCCTGGAGGTACTCCATGACGAAGTAGTTGCGGCCGTCGGCCAGGGTGCCGAACGCGAACACGTCGACGATGTTGGGGTGCCCGATCTGGTTGACCGAGCGTGCCTCCTGGACGAAGCGCTGGACCGCCGACGGGTCCGCGCCGAGCGCCGCGCTGATCACCTTGATCGCCGCGCGCTTGCCGATCATCGGATGGATGGCGCTGTACACCGCGCCCATGCCTCCCTCGCCGATCTTCTTCTCGACCTTGTACTCGCCGACCATCGTGCCGGACGTGACGTCGCTGGTTTCGAGGTCCATATGTCCGAGCGCCGTGGCGTCGAGCTCGATCTTGGTGGTGGTGGCGGCGGCGGCGGCCTCACCGATCCCCGAGGCGAGCACCCCGGTCGGGGCGTACTTGGCCGGCGCGGGCGCGGGCGTCGCCGTTCCTCCGCCACCGATCATCGTCGCCTCGACGCCGACGGTGAACGAGTAACCATCGTCCGGGCAGACCGACATCCCCGCGGGCCAGTCCTTCTTACACTTTCGACAGCGCGGCATGTGTTCTCCGATGGTAGCAAAGGGCGTGCATCGCTGCGCCGGTTTCGTACTCGTGATCCTCGTCAGTGGTGGCTGCGGCTCGAAGCCGACCAGCCACGACGACGCCGCGCCGATTCCGCGCACCCCGATGGACGACTGCGTGGCGAGGTTCGACGCCACGCACGCCACGCTCGCGCCATTCCTCGTCGATCTGGGCATCCGCGAGACCGCAGCCACGGCGCGTACCCGCGCGCCGAACGTCGCCGCCCTGCGTGGATGTGCGCAGAACGCGCCACATCCGACGTACGTGTGGTTCGATGGCGGAACCGCCCGCGCGCAATTATTCGGCGACACGGTAACGCCTGCGGACAACACGACCCGGATCGCGGCGCTCGCCGGACGCTACGCTCACCCCGCACCCGCGGGATCTCTCGACGACAGCGTCGTGTGGACGATCGGCGCCGACGGCACGCTCGTCGTCGAGCGCACGCCTGCCGGGCCTCCCACGAAGACGACCAGGCCGACGACCGAGCCCCCGCATCAGCTGGCGTTCACGCGCGCGCGCCAGCTGGCGATCGCGACGACGAACGCGACCGGCACGACGTCGCGTCAGTTCGTCCCGGCGTTCGTCGATGGCGCGGGCGACCTCTATCTCAGCTTCACGTCGGGGGCGATGGCGATCCCGCTCGCCTCGCCGCTCGTGCTCGGGGACGCCGACCGCTGGATCGTGCGGCGCGCCGAGGCATGCACGCTCGTCGACGCCCAGCGTGGGGCGTCGCCGATCCCGTGCCGGCTCGAGCGCGACCGCTTCGTGGTCACGCTCGACGGTAGCGAGCAGGTGTGGCCCCGACGAGGCGACGTGCTGTTGCATCCCGCGATGGAACGCTTCGCACGCGTCTCACCTCACGGGAAGTAGATCACCGGCTGCGCGGTGAGCTGCATGCTGAGGTCGTTGTTGCCGAGCTTGCCGCTCGCGCCATCACCCCAGCAATCGGCGTAACCGTCGGAGTGGAGCACGCACGAGTGGCCGGCGTCGCTCTGACCACCCGCGACCCCGACACCCTTGACGGTATCGACACCGATGGCGAGCGTCGGCGTCGACCTCGACGTCTGCGTGTTGTCGCCGAGCTGGCCGGTCAGGTTCTTGCCCCAGCAGTACACGGTGCCGTCGACCTTCGCCGCGCAGGTGTGATAGTCGCCGCCGCTCAGGAACGGCAGGTAGACCGCGCCACCGTTGATCTGCGTCGGCGTCACGTTGGTCGATCCGACCGTGCCGTTGCCGATCTCGCCATCGCTGCCGTAGCCCCAGCACTTGATGGTGCCGTTCGCGAGCGACGCGCACGTGCCGATGTAGTTGCCGCCGAGCTCGACGGCGTTGGTCATCGACGTCACGACGACCGGGGACTTACGCGGCGAGTTGGCGCCGCCCGACGTGCCGTCGCCCGCGCCGCCGTAGTTGTTGTAGCCCCAGCACTGCGCGGTGCCGTCGACCATGACGGCGCACGTGCCGTAGCCCTGCGCGCGGACGCGACGCGCGCCGAGCGTCGAGGCGACGATCGGGGTGTACGGGGTGGTGACCGGCGTGACGACCGTGCCATCGCCGATCTGGCCGTACGTGTTGTCACCCCAGCACGTGACCGAGCCCGTGGCGCGCGTCGCGCACGCGTGGCCGAGCCCGGCGCTCACCTGATAGGCGTTGCCGATCGTCAGGACCGAGGTCGCGGCGGGCTGGGCCGCGGGCAGCGCGGCGGACGTGCCGTTGCCGAGCTGGCTGAAGTTGTTGGCGCCCCAGCAGACCACCGAGCCGGTCTGGCGGACGCCACACGCGAAGCTCTCGCCGCGCGAGATGTCGATGAAGTCTGTGATTGGGTTCGTGCCATCGCCGACGTAGGCGAGCGGGTAGTCGACCTCGCTCGTGGAGCCTGCCCCGAGCTCGCCGTAGAACCCGAAGCCCCAGCACAGGACCTTGCCGTTCGACATGCGCGCGCACGTGCCACGTCGACCGGCGACGATCTGCACGGCGGACTCCTTCGCGTCGTTGCCGACCGCGGCGACGTAGGTGCTCTGCGTCGCGGGCGTGCCGTTGTTGCCGAGCTGCCCCGCGCCGCCAGCACCCCAGCAGTGGACGACGCCGTTGGCGCCGAGCGCGCACGCGTGATCGCCGCCGACCGCGATCCGGCTCGACATGAGGACGGAGGGCGAGTTGGTCACCAGCGTGGCAAAGGCGCTGCCCACGACGCCGCTGTTGCCGAGCTGACCACTGGTACCCTCACCAGCGCAGCGGATCCCACCAGATGCGTCGGTGAAGCAGGTCGTCCCGTTGCCGGCCGAGACCGTCACCGCGTTCGAGAACGTGACGCCGGTCGAGGTCTGCTTGACGATGACCGGCGTGCTCGCGTCGACCGACAGGTTGTCGCCGAGCTGGCCGAGCGTGCCCTGGCCCCAGCACTGCGCGGTGCCGACGTCGGTGACGATGCACGCGTGGTACTGGCCGACGTCGAGCGCGCGGGCGTACGTCCCGGCGGCCAGCATGACGGCCACGGGCGACGAGAAGTTGCCGGCGATGCTGCCCTGGCCGAGCTTGCCGTTGGTCGCCTGGCCCCAGCACTTAACCGTGCCATCCGCCAGCAGCGCGCACGTGTGGAACGTGCCACCCGACACGCTCACCGCGTTGGTGATGCCGACGACCGCGTTGGTCGGGCGGTTCACCGCGGTCGTCGTGGCGTCGCCCAGGTTGCCGACGCCGTTGTAGCCCCCGCAGTAGATCGAGCCGGTCACCAGGATCGCGCACATGTGCGCGCCGGCCGCGCCGATCGCGCGCACGTTGGTGAGCGCGGTCGCGGGTGACACGCCGACCACCTGCACGGGCACGAGCGAGTCGGTGTTGTTGCCCGTGCCGAGCTGACCGTACCTGTTGTTACCCCAGCACCAGACGGTGCCGTTGGACTTGAGCGCACACGCGAACCGCGTCGTCGATGCGTCCGTGCCGCCGGCGCTGACCTGCGTCACGTCGGTCAGCCCCATCACCGCGACCGGGATCAAGCTCGTGGTCGTCGAGTTGTTGCCGAGCTGGCCGTTGCTGTTGTTGCCCCAGCAACGGACGGTGCCCTCCGAGAGCAGCTCGCACGAGAAGTCGAGCGCGGTGGAGATCTCGACCGCCGCGCCCGGACCCCAGGTTCGATCGGTGACCTCGACGGCGCTGGTCGTGAGGTTGTTGGTCTGATCCTTGACGCGGACGCGGAGGAAGTAGCGAACGCTGGTGCTCCGCCCGGGCACCGCTACCGAGGTCGCGCCGGCGCTGCTCGTCGCGGCGGTCACCCACGACGTGCAGCCGGCCGGGGTCGTGCTCGCGCACACCTCGTAGATGAGCGAGGCCTGCGGCGACAGGTTGTCGGTCGCGCTGAGCCACGAGACGGTGATCGCGGTCGCGCTGGTCGCCACCGCGGTGGTCGGACCCGCGAACGTCGGCGCCACCTTGTCGTGGCTGTAGGCGAGGGCGGCCGAGCAGGCCGACACGTTGCCCGCCAGGTCCGTGATCTTGCCGTACAGCAGCGTCGTCGTGTTCGCGGGGACGCTGACCGAGACCCCGAACGTCCCGGCGCCGGTGACCGTCGCGCTGCCGATGCTCGGGTTGGTGCACGTGGCGTTCGAGAAGATCGCGATCGTCGCGTTCGCCTCGGCGGTGCCGTTCACCCTCGGCGTCGTCGACGTCGACGACGGCGTCGCGGGGGTCGTCGACGTCAACGACGGAGCGTTGGCCAGCGAGTCCTCGACGTACGTGATCGGACCGGCGCAGCTCGACACGTTACCGGCCGCGTCGGTCGCGTCGACGGTGTACGTCTTGGTGACGTTGTCCGCGAGCGCCGGCAGGGTGATCGAGAACGTGCCGGTCGACGCCCCGGACACGAGCAGCGTCGTGCAACCCGCGCCGGCGTAGACCTTCACGGTGGTGCCGCTCTCGGCCGAGCCGGTCAGGATCGGGTTGTTGTTGTTGGCTGGCGAGCCCGGCGACGTGCCGAGGCCGCTCGGCGCGTCGGGCCGCGTCGAGTCCTGTACGAAGGTGAGCCCGTTGCTACAGGCCGAGCTGTTCTGCGCGTTGTCGACCGCGACCGCGTAGAACGTCGTCGTCGTGTCGGCGCCGACCGTGACGCCGATCGCGAAGTTGCCGGTCGCGTCGGACACGCCGGAGAAGCCAGCGGCCACAGTGCAGCTGGAGTTGAGGAAGAACTTGAGCTGCGTGCTGGCGGTCGCC
>JAPLLF010000623.1 GCA_026387715.1 Pseudomonadota bacterium | reverse complement strand
CTGGGCACCGACGACGCCCGCGGTCTGCGGACACGCCGTGATCTCGGCGGTCGGCAGCGACTTCATGACGAGCGGGCGCGCCGCGCACGCGACGGGCACCTTGACGACCACGGCGTCGGCCGCGGGGACGGTCGGGACCGCCGGAACGATCGGATCCTCGGCGTAGGCGTTCGACGCGAACAGCCCGCTCGCGAGGAGCGCGATGCACGTCAGGAGCGCGACGAGCGCTCCAAGCTTCTTCGCACTCACGCTGCCTTGCCCTTCTGCTTGATCTTCGCTTCGAAGTCCGCCCGGAACTTCGTGAGGAACCCGAGCATCGGCCACGCCGCGGCATCGCCGAGCGCGCAGATCGTGTTGCCCGCGATGCCGTGCGCGATGCTGGCGAGCAGCTCGAGGTCCGCCGGCTTGCCGGCACCCTCGGCGACCCGGCGCGAGACCTTCTCGAGCCAGCCCGTGCCTTCACGGCACGGCGTGCACTGCCCGCACGACTCGTGCGCGAAGAACTTCATGATGCGCCAGACGGCCTGCGGGATGTCGGTCTGATCGTCGAGGACGACCACGCCGCCAGAGCCGGCCATCGAGCGCAGCAGGCGCCCACCGCCGAGATCGAACTTCTGCGTCGGCGACACCATCACGGGCTTGATGCGCTCGTCGTTCTGCAGCGCGTCGAACTCGATCGGCACGTCCAGCTCGTCGATGTCGAGCGGCGGCATCGACACGCCGCCCGGGATCACGGCCTTGACCTTGCGGCCCTTCCACACGCCGCCGCAGACCTCGTCGATCAGCTGACGGAACGAGATGCCGATCGGCAGCTCCCACACGCCGGGCTTGTTGACGTGACCCGACACGCACAGCATGCGGGTGCCACCCGAGCGACCGGGGCCGAGCGCGGCGAACCACGGACCGCCCTTGTCGACGATGAACGGGATGTTCATCAACGTCTCGACGTTGTTGACGATCGTCGGGTTGCCGAACAGGCCCTTGATGGCCGGGAACGGCGGCTTGAGGCGCGGCTGGCCGCGGAGCCCCTCGAGCGAGTTGAGCAGCGCGGTCTCCTCGCCGCAGATGTACGCACCGGCGCCGCGATGCACCGTGAGGTGCACCTCGATGCCCGTGCCGAGGATGTTCTTGCCGAGGTAGCCGCGCGCGTAGGCGTCATCGACGGCCTTGGCGAGCACCGCGTACTCGCGCATCATCTCGCCGCGGATGTAGATGTAGTTGTGCACGGCCTTGAGGGCGTGCGCCGAGATGATCATCCCCTCGATCAGGAGGTGAGGATCCCAGTAGATGAGCTCGCGATCCTTGCAGGTGCCGGGCTCGGACTCGTCCGCGTTGCAGACGAGGTGGACGGCCTTGGCGTCCTTGGGGACGAAGCCCCACTTCACGCCGGTCGCGAAGCCTGCACCGCCGCGGCCGCGCAGGTTCGAGGCCTTGACCTCGGCGACGATGTCCTCGGGGCGCATCGCGAGCGCCTTGCGGAGCGTCGCGTAGCCGCCGGACTTCTCGTAGCCGGCGAGCGTCTTGGCGTCCTCGTTCTGGAAGCGCGCCGAGACGAGCTTGGGCATCCCGGCGACGTCGACACGGGTCATGCCCGTGGGCGCCGGTGGTTTCGCCTCATCAGCCATTACACGACCTCCGATTCGGGGTGCGGGTTCGCCTTCAGCTCGTCGACGATCCCCTGGACCTGGTCGGGCGTGAGGTCGAGGTAGTACTTCGTCCCGACGACCGCGCACGGCGCGTTCGCACACGCCGCGATGCACTCTTCTTCGACGAGGTGCAGCGACTTGTCGGCCGTCGTGCCGCCCTTCTTGACGCCGAGACGCTTCTCGAACTCGGCGAGAACGTCGTAGCCGCCGCGCAACATGCACGAGATGTTCGTGCACATGCGGATCGTGGTTTTGCCCGCCGGTTCACGACGGTACATTGTGTAGAAGGTCGCGACGCCGTACACGTGCGCGTACGGGAGCTCGAGCGTCGCCGCGACGAGCCGAAGCGCGTCGTCGGACAGGTGCCCGTGCTCTTTTTGCGCGAGATGCAGAGCTGCCATCACGACCGGTTGCTTGGTCGGATAGCGCTCGCATAGCGCCGCGATCTTCTTCTGGGCCTCGGCTGAGAATTCGAGTGACATCGGGATGTTGCCCTTAATCGCCCTGGGCGCGATCGGCGCGAAGGTACGGGTGTGGGTGTCGCGTCGTCAATCGGTGGGGTCTACAAACAGTGGGCCCGAGATCCTGTGGTATTTCGTCGCGCGCATGTCGGACGACATCCCCCTCACGCGGTTCGAACGGTTCGCGATCAAGTTCGGCGAGCTCGCCAACCAGAATCCGCGCGGCAAATGGCTCCAGACCCGGTTCCTCCGCGGCATCTCGTATCCGTGGGTGCGCGCGGCGATCGCCAGGCGCATCCTCGTCGAGAACCTCGACCAGTTGATGGAGCTGAAGCCGACGACCGGCGTCATGCTGGTGTCGAATCACCGCAGCTTCTTCGACCAGTACGTGATGCTGCTCGCCTGCTACATGGGCCCGGTCCCGTGGTCCAAGGCGCTGTTCTTCCCGGTCCGGTCGAACTTCTTTTATGACCAGCCCCTGGGGGTCGTGGTGAACGCGGCGATCGCCGGTGGGGCGATGTACCCCCCGGTATATCGCCAGGCGGACCGCCGGACCCTCAACGACGAGGCGCTCGACAAGATGGTCGAGATCGTCCGCCAGCCCGGCAACATCCTGGGGATGCATCCCGAGGGGACCCGCGGCAAGGGCGACGATCCCTACAAGACCCTGCCGGCCCAGCCGGGCGTGGGCAAGCTCGCGCTGATCGCCAAGCCGGTCGTCGTGCCGGCGTTCACCAACGGGCTCGGCAACAAGATCCACGAGGACATCGCCTTCAACTTCTCGAAGGAGGCGCGCAAGAAGCACGTGGTGATCACGGTGTACGGCACGCCGATCGACTACACGGACCTGCAGGCGGAGAAGCCGCGGCCGACGCTCTACAAGAAGTGCGCGGATCGCTTCATGGTGGAGATCAAGAAGCTGGGCGAGCGGGAGCGGGAGATCCGGGCGGACGTGATGGCGGGACGGGTGGACGACGACGATCCGCGGTGGTTGCTGTCGCGTGGGGCGAGCAAGCTCTACGCGCGCGAAGTGGACTGAGGCCCCGGCACCGGCACCGGCACCGGCACCGGCACCGGAAGCGATACCGGAAGCGGAAGCGGAAGCGGAAGCGGAAGCGGCACCGGAAGCGGCACCGGAAGCGGCAGCGGCAGCGGCAGCGGTACCGGCAGCGGTACCGGAAGCGGCACCGGAAGCGGAAGCGGAAGCGCGCTTGTTCGCTTCGCTCGCGCTACAGCCCGGCTTCGCCTACTTCTTCGCGAGGAGCGCGGCGGCGTACGGCGCGTGATAGCTGATGATGATGTCGCTGCCTGCGCGGCGGATGCCGGTCAGCGTCTCCATCACGATGCGCTCCTTGTCGATCCAGCCCGCAGCAGCGGCGGCCTCGATCATCGCGTACTCGCCGGACACCGCGTAGGCGGCGATCGGCAGGTTGATCTCGTCGGACACCGCGCGGACGACGTCGAGGTACGCGAGCGCCGGCTTGACCATGATGATGTCGGCGCCCTCGGCGGCGTCCATCCCGGCCTCACGCACGGCCTCGGCGACGTTGGCGTAGTCCATCTGGTGGCCGCGGCGATCGCCGGACTGCGGCGCCGAGTCGACGGCCTCGCGGAACGGGCCGTAGTACGCGGACGCGTACTTCACCGAGTACGCCATGATCGCGCACTGATCGAAGCCATCCTCGTCGAGCGACTCGCGGACGGCGGACACGAAGCCGTCGAGCATGCCCGACGGGGCGACGACGTCGCAGCCGGCCTTGGCGTAGCTGAGCGACGCGCGGGCGAGGTTCTCGAGCGAGGCGTCGTTGTCGAGCTCGCCGTGCTGGAGCACGCCGCAGTGGCCGTGGTCGGTGTACTCGCAGAAGCACGCGTCGACCATCACGACGAGGTTCGGCCGCGCCTTCTTGATCGCGCGGATCGCCTTCTGGACGACGCCCTGATCCTTCCACGCCTCGCTGCCGACGGCGTCCTTGTGCTCGGGGATGCCGAACAGGAGGACCGCCGGGATGCCGAGGTCGGCGGCCCTCGACGCGGCCTCGACGGCCTTGTCGACGGAGTAATTGAACTGCCCCGGCATCGAGGTGATCGGCTTCTCGACGCCCGTCCCCGGGACGACGAACATCGGGTAGACGAAATCGTCGACGGAGAGGCGGGTCTCGCGGACGAGGCGGCGGAGCCCCTCGGTGCGGCGCATCCGGCGCGGCCGGTAGTCGGGGTAGTTCATCGGGAGGATGGATACACCGCGGCGATGGCCGTTGCCATTGCCGCGGGCGTCGGTGTCGCGGCGACGATCGCGTCCACCCCGACCTCGCGCAGCGCCTGGGCCGTCGTGTGGCCGATCGCGACGAACCGCGTCGTCAGGGCGGCCAGCGGCCCGACGATCGCGGCGAGCGCCGCCACCTGCGAAGGCGCGAACACCCCGCAGAGCGCGGCCTCGCCGGCGAGCAGCACGGCGCGCCCGTGCGCCACGAGGGGATCGTCCGCGCCGCGTGGGAGGGTCCGATACGCGATCAGCTCGTCGACGATCACCCCGGCCGCGCGGAGCGCGACGAGCCCCTCCTCCCGGCCGGCCTCCGCGCGCGGCGCGAGCACGCGGCGGGGATGGGTCGCGAGGACGGCATGCGCGAGGGTCAGGGCGTCGCGCGCGTCGGCGGGCGTCCGGACCGCGAGCCCCGCCGCGGCGAACACGCGCGCGGTCGCGGGGCCGACGGCCCAGATCGGCGACCGCGATCCTCCCGCTTCGACGATCGTCTCGACGATCGCCTCCGCTGCCCGCGCGCTGGCGACCACGATC
>JAPLLF010001027.1 GCA_026387715.1 Pseudomonadota bacterium | reverse complement strand
GCGAGGCGCAGCTGACCCGGGCCAAGGCCGAGCTGACCACGTTCATCCAGAAGCACGGGCCGCAGGCGATCGCCGTCGGCAACGGCACCGGCGGGCGCGAGGCGGAAGGCGTCGTGCGCAGCCTGCTGACCGAGGCCGCGATCAAGGACGTGTTCGTCGTGCAGGTCAACGAGGCCGGCGCGAGCGTGTACAGCGCGTCGGACCTGGCGCGCGAGCGCGGTCGCGTCCGAGCAGTCGAGATAGATCACGACGTCGGGCGCGATGCCGCTCGACGTGAGGTTGGCGAGATCCTCCCGCGACGGCGGATAGCCGTCGAGGATGTAGCCGATCACCGCGCAGTCGGGCTGACCGAGCCGCTCGGCGACGAGATCGCGCATCATCGCGGCCGGCACGAGCCGTCCGCTGTCGACGTACTGCGCGAGCTCGAACGACAGCGGATGGAGGCCCGCGCCGCGCGCGATGATCCCGCGCACCAGCTCCCCCGTCGAGATGTGCGGCGCGCCGGTCAGCTCCGCGAGGCGCTTGCCGAGGGTCCCCTTGCCGCAGCCGGGTGGCCCCGCGAGGAACACGCGCGGACAGCGGGTCGCCGGGATCCGCGCGGCGTGGGCGACGAGGAACCAGCCGACCTGGCGAACGAAGTCGGCGTCGCTCGTATAGAACCGCGTGACGACGTCGGGCGATCCGGCGATCATCGCCGACGGCGTCTGGCCTGCCGGGTAGAGACAGAGCACCGGGATGCCCCGCGCGCACGCGCGCGCCACCATGTAGCCCGTGCCGGTCGACGGCTCGGCCGCGTCGGCGACGAACACGTGCGCGCGGGCGAGCAGCGCCTGATCGAACGCGTGGATCGCGGCGGCATCACGGTGCCCGGCGTCGATCGTCTCCGGCGACGCCATGTGCTCGGTCAGCACGTGCCCGAACCGCGCGAGCGCCTCGATCCGCGTGGCGAGTTGATCGTGCCGATGGGGCGCGCGTTGCTGCACCGCGGCCGCGAAGTAGATCTGCAGGCTCACGGTGCGTCCCACAGCCGGCGGCTGTCGTCGGCGAGCGCGGCGATCGACGACGGCAGCGTGCCGAACAGCGGCCACGGCAAGGCGTCGAGGTCGAACCACCCCCAGCTCTCGACCTTGTCCGGCTCCCGCACCGTCGGCTCGCCGCTCACCCAGTCCGCGGCGAACGAGATGTCGACGTAGTGCCGCGGCGCGTACTGCGTGATGTTCTGGACCCGCAGGAATCGGAGCGGCCCGATCTCGAGGCCGGTCTCCTCGCGCACCTCGCGCGTGGCGCAGTCCGCGAAGCGCTCGAGGTGCTCGAGATGACCGCCCGGCGAAGCGTACTGCCCGGCGCCGTGCGATCCGCGCCGCTTGCCGAGCAGCAGCTTGCGCCCCTTGAGCACGAGGACGCCGATCCCGACGCGCGGACGCTCGTCATCCATCGGTCGGATCGTAGCACTCGCGCGCGTTCACTTCGGATGCGTGAACAGCACGTGCTTGTGGCCCGTCCGGTCGACGTAGCCGAACCGGAACGGCACCGGCTTGGCGCCCTTCCAGAGGGTGCGCATGTCCGCCGTCGCCTTGTTGGACTCCATGTCGGACAGCATCGGGCCATCGAAGCTGCCGAACGGCTCCTGCACCATGCCCGCCGGGCCGGCGTACGCGGGCGGGATGCCCGTCGAGTCCGACACCATGAACACGAGGTGCTCGAGCAGGTGCTTGCGGATCGTCGAGAAGTCGGGGAGCCACAACAGATAGACCCCACCCTTGGTCACGTGCGTGACCTTGCCCTTGCTCTCGAGATGCTTGATCAGGCCGGGGTGTGCCTTGAGGTAGTCGTTCGCCAGGTTCCACGCGATGTGCCGGAACACGCGGACGGTGGGGTCGCCGGGCTTCTTGAACTGCACCTCGACGTTGGCGAACGACTGCGCGAACGCGGGGCTCTTCCAGTTGCCGCTCAGCGACTTGCCGGTCCGCGCGTCGACGTCGATCTCCTCCTTCGAGAGGTAGTGGATCGCGCCGGCGTCGTCGAGCGTGAAGTACCGAACGCCCGTGACCTCGAACCCACCGACGGCGAGGCCGAGGAGGTGCGACGCGAGCTGCGAAGGGATCGAGTTACGCTGGCCGGCGGACAGGTTGATCGAGCTGTTGAGCCCGATGTTGATCGCCGGGCCGATGACCTTGCGGAACGCAAGGAGGTCCTTCTCGAGCTCCGCGGGTGACCGCGTCGCGAAGTTGCGTGGATCGCCGGCGAGCTCGAGCGAGATCGTCGAGATCATCGACGCGTCGGGGAACGGGACGAGCGCCGAGATCAGATCGCCGCCGCCGAACGGATACACGACCTCCGCCGGGAGGCTCTTCGGCAGGTTCGCGACGAACCAGCCGTGCGCCTTGTCGAACATCTCGGCCTTGAACTTGTCGAGGTAGGGCTGGAGCGCCTTGCAGTGCGCGTCGATGATCTTGGTGTATCTGGCTTCGAGCGTCGGGTCCTTCGCCCACAGCTCCTTGGGGATCGTGCTTCCGCCGCACGCCGCGACGCGATAGATCAGCTGCACCTCCGGGAGGAACTCGCGCGGCGCGGGATCCGCCCACGCCCCCGTCGGAGTCGAGGAGGAGATCGCCGCGAGGGTGAATGCGAAGGTCAGGGCGCGCATCGGCACGGGTTGTAACGCGTGCGACGCGCGCCGGGGTGGATTGATTCAGCTCACTTGGGCCGCGTGACGAGCAGGTGCGCCTGCTTGTCCTTGTCGACGTAGCCGAACCGGAAGGCGAGCCGCCGCCGCGGCTGGCTCGCCCACAGCGCGACGAACGCCTCCTCGGTCTTGTTGCCCTGCGCGCCGACGAGGAAGGCCCCGTTGAAGTGCCCGTAGGTCTCCTGCACCATGCCGGCCTTCTTCGCGAAGAACGGCGGGATGCCCGTCGAGTCCGACAGCATCCAGGCGAGGTGCGCGAGCATGTAGTCGCGCATCACGCTGAAGCTGCTGTTCCACAACAGGTAACTCGCGCCCTTGGTGAGCAGCGTGACCTTGCCCTTGCCGTCGAGGTGCTTGATCACCTCGGGGTGCTTCTTGAGGTAGTCGTCGGCGAGGTTCCAGCCGATGTGGCGGTGCACGCGGACGGTGGTCTCGCCGATCTTGCGATAGCGCAGCTCGACGTTGGCGAACGCCTCGCTGAAGTTGGGATCCATCCAGTCGTGCTTGAGGCTGTGCGGGCGCTTGGCCTTGGCGGCCGCGTCGAGCGCGTCGATCTCGGCTTGCTCGAGGTAGTGCAGCGTGCCGTCGGCCTCGATGCGGAAGTAGTACATCGCGACGGGCTCGTAGCCGCCCGCGACGAGCCCGAGCAGGAACGACGCGACCTGGGTCGGGAGATCGTTCATCTGCCCGACCGAGAGGTTCTCGCTGGTGTTCGAGCCGACGGAGACCAGGCCGCCGATCGCGAGCCGCAGCCCGCCGAGCGAGCGCTCGATCGCCGGGAAGTCGAGCGTGCGCAGGCGGCGCGGGTCGCCGGCCATCTCGAGCGAGATCGTCGTGATCTCCGTCGCGTTCGGGAACGCGACGAGGGCCGAGATGAGATCGCCCCCACCGAACGGATAGACGACCGTGGTCGGCACGTCCTTGGGGACGACCGCGTCGAACCACGCGCGCCCCTTGTCGAAGTAGGTCGTCCGGAATCCGGACATCCGCTTCATGATCGACTTGCAGTGCGCCTGGACGAGCTTGGCGAGCTTGTCGCGCTTGTCGCCGAACACGTCCGGCATGGGCTGGTCGAGATCGGCGCAGGAGGCGACGCGGTAGAGGAGCTTGGCGTCCTCGATGAAGTCGACCCCGGTGGTCGCGGGCGTCGGAGCGACCGAAGCCGAGCCCGAGCCCGAAGCCGAGCCCGCGCCCGCGCCCGCGCCCGCGCCCGCGCCCGAGCCCGAGCCCGAGCCCGAGCCCGAGCCCGAGCCCGAGCCCGAGCCCGAGCCCGAGCCCGAGCCCGAGCCCGAGCCCGAGCCCGAGCCCGAGCCCGGGTGGGCCTGCGCCCACGTGCCACGGTTGTCGAGATCCGACTCGGGACGTGCGGGTCCCTGGCCACTCGAACACGCGATCGAACCGAGGACCAGCGCGAGAGCCGCGCGCGAAGCAAGCTGCATCACCAAACTCCGATCATCGACGAGAGATACGCATCACCAGGCCGTCCCATTCAGTCGATGTTCGCGACGGAGCCCGCGTACATCTTGTCGAGCAGCCCCGCGTACTTCTTCTCGACGACCTTGCGCTTCACCTTCAGCGACGGCGTGAGCTCGCCCTCGTCGATGGACAGATCCTTGGGGAGCACCGCGAACTGCTTCACCGTCTCGTGCTTCGCGAGCGACTTGTTGACGGTGTCGAAGTACGGCGCGAGGAGCTCCTTGACGGCCGGCAGCGCGACGACCTGGTTGTAGTCACCGGCGTGACCGTGCTCCTTCGCCCACTTCATGATCGCCTCCTCGTCGAGCGAGACCAGCGCGGTCACGAAGTTGCGACGGTCGCCGTGGATGATCACCTGCGACACATACGGGCACGTCACCTTGACCTTGCCCTCGATCGCCTGGGGCGCGATGTACTTGCCTCCGGACGTCTTGATCAGGTCCTTCTTGCGATCGGTGATCCGCAGGAAGCCCTTCGCGTCGACCTCGCCGATATCGCCGGACATGAGCCAGCCATCCGGCGTGAGCGTCGCAGCGGTCTCCTCGGCGAGGTTGTGGTAGCCCTGCATCACGCCCGGGCTCTTGATCAGGATCTCCCCGTCCTCAGCGAGCTTGAGGTCCGTCCCCGGGGTTCACGAAGCTCGCGGCGCTCGTCTCGGTGAGGCCGTAGCCCTCGAGGATGAGGATGCCCGCGGCGTGGAAGAACTCCGCGATGTCGCGCGACAGCGGCGCCGATCCGGAGATGAAGTAGCGCACGCGGCCACCGAAGCGCTCCTTGAGCTTCGAGAACACGAGCTTCTCGGCGACCTTGAGCTTGAGGCCGAGGATCAGGCCAGGCTCACCACCCAGCTGCCGCACGGCCGAGCCCTCCTTGCCGACCTTGAGCGCCAACTCGAAGATCTTCAGCTTCGCGCCGCCCGAGGTCTTCGCGCTCTCGATGACCTTGTTGTAGACCTTCTCGAAGATCCGGGGCACGGCCGCCATGATGGTCGGCTTCACGATCGCGAGGTTCTCGATCAGTTTCGGGATGCGCCCGTCCACGGCCATCACCGAGCCCGAGATGATGTGGCCACCCATGAGCACCTTGCCGAACGAGTGCGACATCGGCAGCCAGAGGTACTGCACGTCGTCGGGCCCCATCAGCTTGATCGCGTCCATCGAGTCGGCGCAGTACGCCCAGCACTCCTGGAGGAGCCGCACGCCCTTCGGCTTGCCGGTCGTCCCCGACGTGTAGATCAGCGTCGCGAGCTGCGTGCCCTCGATCCCCGCGACGACGTCGTCGACCGCCTTGGGGTTCTTGGCGAGGTGCGCGGCGCCGGCGGCCTCGAGCTCGGCCAGCGTGATCGCCCACTCCTTGTTCGCCGCGTCGACCGCGCCGTCGATCAGCACGAGCTTCTCGAGCGTCGGCATCTCCTTGCGGTGGGCGACGAGCTTGGCGAGCTGCTTGACGTCCTCGACGAACGCGAACCGCGTCGTCGAGTCGGCGAGGATGAACGCGCACTCCTCCGGCGTCGACGACGGATACACGGTCGTCGTCGCGCCACCCGCGGACAGGATGCCGAGGTCCGCGAGCAGCCAGTCGACGCGCGTGTTGCACAGGATGCCGACGCGCTCCTCGCGCGCGAGCCCCAGCGAGAGCAGGCCCGCCGCGATCGCGCGCACGCGCTCGCCGGCCTGCCGCCAGGTCATCGATCGCCAGCCCTCGTCGCCGACGGGATAACGATACGCTTCGCGATCCGGCGTGTCCTGGACGCGCTTCGCGAGCAGCTGGGCGATCGACTTCGTCTTGCGGGTCAGGCGCTCGGGTGCGACGGATTCGGGCATGCGCCAGGAACTATGCCCCCCCTTGTTCCCGCACTCAACGACCCGGAAGACTCGATGGTACGGTGGGGTGTGACCGATGCGCGCACCTGGCTGGACGCCCTGGCCGTGGCGTGGCACGGCGAGCGCGCCGCCCAGCGCGCGAAGGTCACGCTGGAGCGCCGCGGGCGCTCGATCGACGAGCGCGTCGTGTTGGGGATCGCGCTGGCTCGCCTGAAGATCATCGACGAGCAATCGGCGTACGGCGACCGGGTCCGCGTCCGCGTGGCGGTGCCCGCGTCGGTCGATCTCGACGACTGCCGCATCGCGTTCGGCGACCCGGTGCGGCTGTGGGCCGAGCATCCCGACGAGCCCGGCGCGATCCGCGCGGTCGTCGAGCGGCGAGAGGAGCAGAGCCTGTGGTTGATGCTCGATCGCCCCGTCGACGAGCCCGAGCGCGAGTACGCGATCGATCTCGAGGCGCCCGAGGTCACGTTCGATCGGGGCGACACCGCGATCACGCGCGCCCGGGCGGCGCTCGCGACCAGCGACCTCGCGCGCATCCGCGACGTCGTCGCCGGCAGCAAGCCGGCGCGCCCGCTCGCGCCGGTGTCGTGGACGCCGTTCGACGACGCGCTCGACGAACGCCAGCGCGCGGCCGTCGACGCCGCCCTCCGCTCGGGCGACGTCGCGCTCATCCACGGGCCACCTGGCACCGGCAAGACCCGCACGCTCGTCGAGGTCGTGCGCCAGCGCGTCGCGCGCGGCGAGCGCGTGATGTGCGCGGCGCCGTCGAACACCGCGGTCGACAACCTGGGGCTGCGGCTGTCGGCGGCGGGCGTCCGCGCGGTCCGGCTGGGGCACCCGGCCCGGATCTCCCCCGCGATCCTCGAGCTCACCGTCGATGCCCAGGTCGACCGCGACGGCGCGACCCGGCTCGCGCGCGAGTGGCGCGATCGCGCCGCGTCCCTGCGGCACTCGGCCGCGAGCCGACGGGGCGCCGAGGCCCGCGCGCTGTGGGCCGAGGCTCGCGCGCTCGATCGCGATGCCCAGCGCGAGCTCGCCCTGGCCGCGCGCGCCATCGTCGATCGCGCCGAGGTCGTGCTCGCGAGCTGCACCGGCTGCGACCACGCGTTCGTGCGCGACACCACCTTCGACTGCGTGATCGTCGACGAGGCGACCCAGGCGCCCGATCCGCTCCTCCTGATCGCGCTCGGCCGCGCCCGGGTCGCGGTGCTCGCCGGCGATCCCCATCAGCTCGGCCCGGTGGTCACCGGCGGCGCGCAGATCGAGGCCACGCTCGGCACGACGATCTTCGAGCGCCTCGTGGCGCGGACCGAGGTCACGATGCTCGAGCAGCAGCACCGCATGCACGCCCAGATCATGACGTTCCCGTCGCGGTCGATGTACGGTGGCAAGCTGGTCGCGTCGCCGCTCGTCGAGGCCCACACGCTCGAGGACCTCGGCGTCCGGCCCGATCCGCTCCGCCCCCTCCCGATCGTGCTCATCGACACCGCGGGCAAGGACTGGCTCGAGGAGCGCACCGACTTCGACGCGGCGGGCTCCCTGAGCAGCCCGACGGCGTACTTCGATCCGAGCACGTTCAACGTCGGCAACGCCGAGCGCATCGCCGCCGAGGCGCGCCGCCTGATGTCGCGCGGGCTCGCGCCGACCGACCTCGCCATCATCACCGCGTACTCCGCGCAGGCGCGCCGGATCCGCGAGCTGCTCCGCGTCGAGCGCGCCGCCGGCCTCGAGATCGGCACCGTCGACGGCTTCCAGGGCCGCGAGAAGGAGGCCGTGCTCGTCGACCTGGTGCGCTCGAACGAGCGCGGCGAGATCGGCTTCCTCGCGAACGTGCGCCGCATGAACGTCGCGCTCACCCGGGCGCGCCGGTTCCTCCTGGTGATCGCGGACTCCGCCACGCTCGGCACCCATCCGTACTACGCCCAGCTCCTCGCGTATCTCGACGAGATCGATGCCCACGGGAGCGCCTGGAGCGACGAGGCTCCGCCGCTTGAAGTGGACTGAAAAACCTCTTACAACGCAGCGATCATGAAGAGCGTCACGAAGTTCCTCATCCTCTCCGGGCTCTCCGGGCTCGCGGTCGGCCTCATCGGGTGCGGCAAGCCGTCCGATCTCGGTCGCATGCAGGAGGACGCCAAGGGGCTCGCGCAGCGCGCGCTGCCCGAGGTCACCGAGCTCCAGGCGCGGCTCGCGACGATCAAGGCGCGCACCGACAAGGCGACCACCGCCCGCGACCACCAGCAGGTCACCCAGACGGTCGGCCGCGCCGATCAGATACTCAGGGCGCTCAAGACCGAGCTCGACGGCGCGCCGGCCAAGATCGACGCGGCCGCGAAGAGTGGCGAGCTCGAGCTCCAGCACGAGACCGACGAGCTCCGCGAGCACGTGTCCAAGACGACGACGATCGCCACCGCCTACATCCAGACCGCCGAGTCATGGATGCACAACGTCGACACCGGCGCGGCCGCGATCCCCGCGCCCGCCGCGGGGAGCGGGGGCATCTACCTGAGCCTCGGCGCGATGGCGAGCAAGACCGGCAACGCCAACGACGCCAAGCTGCTCGAGGGCATGGCGAAGGCGACCTCGGAGGCGTTCGCCAAGACCGATCCGAAGCTCCTGTTGACCTGGGCCGGCGGCGCACCGACGCGCGAGGCGCTCGACGAGAAGCACGTCGCCGGCTTCTTCCTGGACGGTGCGATCGCCGAGCTCACCGAGGCCAAGGCCGACGGCAAGCTCACGATCAAGTGCAAGGTCAACTTGCAGCTCACGACCTTCCCCGAGAAGAACCTCCTGGGCATGATCAGCGGCGGAGCGTCGGTGGCGGCGACCACCAAGGACGCGGACAAGCTCGCGGCCCAGCAGGATTGCGTCGACGCCGTGATCTCGAGCCTGATCGAGACCAAGGTCGTGCCGACCATCAAGGCGAGGCTCGCGCCCGCGACCCTGTAATCCAACCTGACGATTTCGACGTAGACTGTGGGGGATGAAGATCCCCGCGAAGCCGACGGTCATCCTTCGCAGCTGCCGCGACTACGACCCCGAGAAGATCCGCACGATCATCCGCGAGGGGCTCGAGGAGCTGGGGCTGCGTCCGTTCGGGCGAACGCTCGTGAAGCCGAACCTCGTGGCCGCCGGCCCGATGTTCCCGTACGCGTACACCCGCCCCGAGTTCGGCGAGGGCGTGCTCCGCGCCCTGCGCGACGTCGGCTCGTCGTCGATGACCGAGCTCGCGGCCGGCGAGCGGTGCGGCATCACGGTGCCGACCCGCGTCGCGATGAAGGAGTCGGGCTGGGACAAGATGCTCGAGAAGCTCGACGTCAAGCGCTACTGCTTCGAGGAGGAGCAGCAGGTCGAGATCCCGCTGACGCATCCCCAGCGGCTCCGCGACTACCTGTTCACGCCCGAGCCCGTCGCGCGCGCCGACTTCTTCGTGAACTGCCCGAAGTTCAAGGCGCACCCGTGGACGACCGTGACGTTCTCGCTCAAGGCGTACATCGGCATCCAGGACGATCGGCATCGCCTGATCGATCACGACCACAAGCTCGACGAGAAGATCGCGGACCTCCAGCACATCATCCAGCCGCAGTTCATCGCGATCGACGCGATCACCGCGGGTGAGGGGCGCATGCTGACGCCGACGCCCTTCCCGCTCGGCATGATCATCATGGGCAACAGCCAGGTCGCGTTCGACGCGGTGTGCTGCAACATCATCGGCGTCGATCCGATGACGGTGCCGCACATCCGGCTCGCCGCCGAGCAGGGCTTCGGCACGACGAACCTGTCCGAGATCGCGATCTCGGGTGACGTCACGCTCGCCGAGGCGCAGGCCCGCGCGCAGGGCTTCAAGGTCGGCCTCATCCGCGTCGAGAAGTACTTCGAGGGCACCAACATCACCGCGTACGCGGGGCCCCCGCCCGAGAAGGAGGCCAGCGACTACTGCTGGGGCGGCTGTCCGGGCGCCATCGAGGAGGCGATCGAGATCCTCCGGGTGTTCGACAAGGAGACCGACGCGAAGATGCCGCGGATCCACGTCGTGTTCGGTCGCTACGACGGCGGCATCGCGGCCGGGCCCGGCGAGAAGGTCGTGTTCATCGGCGACTGCGCGCAGTGGAAGGGCGAGATCGCCGGCAAGCTCGTCGAGATCAAGAACATCTACAAGAACCGTGACACGCTCGATCCGCACACGATCACGTCGCAGGACATCTTCGCGAAGCTCGCGACCGCGAAGGCCAAGCTGCGTGGCGACGTGATCCGGCTCGAGGGCTGCCCGGTCAGCGTCGCCGAGCAGGTGCTCGCGCTCGTGTCGATCGGCGGTCTCAAGAACCCGTACTACGATCGCGAGAACATGATGACGTTCGGCCGCGCGTACCTCGGCTGGAAGGCGCGCGTCACGCTCAACCGGCTGCAGCGCAAGCGCTACCAGCAGAACGGCACCTTCGCGCACCGCGGTCAGGCCGCACCGGAGCTCCCGCTGTGATCGGGCCCTTGGGCTCGTTGCTCGCGACGGAGCGTCGACGTCCGACCAGGCGCACCCTGCCCTACACCCCCGGCCGTCGGCCGTCGCGGCTTCGCCGCCATCCACCGAAACCCCGCGCCGCGAGGCCGCCGTCACGCGATAGTGCCCCGGTCATGCAGCTCGGCGCCTACGAGTTCCCGACCGCGCGCGTGCACGCGCCCCCGACGATCGCCGATGGCCTGCGCGCGTGGTTCGCCGCGCGGTGGACGTGGCTCAAGCCGCGGACGATTCCCGTGGTCGTCGCGTGTGCGAGCGCGGCCTTCTCGCTGGCCGCGATCGACTACCTGACCGAGCTCGCGCACGGCGACACGGCGCAGCTCGAGTCGATCGCGTCGCGGCACACGCTCCAGATCGCCGACGCGCCGACGCGATGACCGTCCGCGCCGTCCACCACCTCAACTGCGCGACGATGTGCCCGGCGCTCGGGCGCCTCGTGCTCGGGATCGATCGCATGATCTCCCACTGCCTGCTGGTCGAGACCGCGCGCGACGGGCTGGTGCTCGTCGACACCGGCTTCGGCACGCGCGACGTCGAGCGCAAGACGCGGATCGGCGGCATGTTCCACAAGGTCGTGCGACCGACGCTCGATCCGGCCGAGACCGCCATCGCGCACGTCCGCGCGCTGGGCTTCCAGCCGCGCGACGTGCGGCACGTCGTCGTCACGCACCTCGATCTCGATCACGCCGGTGGCCTCGCCGACTTCCCCGACGCGGTCGTCCACCTCCACGCGCGAGAACACGCCGCCGCGATCGCGCGCGCGACCGTGTTCGAGCGCGAGCGGTACCTCCCCGAGCACTGGCACCACGGCCCGAAGTGGGCGGTCTACACCGAGGACGGCGACACCTGGCGCGGGATGCCGGCGGTCACCAAGCTGCGCGGCGTCGACGCGGACATCGCGCTCGTCCCGTTGCACGGTCACACGCGCGGCCATTCGGCGATCGCCGTCGACGCGGGCGATCGCTGGATGCTCCATGCGGGTGACGCGTACTTCTCGCGCAAGACCATCGAGCGGGCCTCGTCACCGCTCGGGTTCGCGATGTTCGAGCGGACGATGCAGGTCGATGGGCGCGCCCGCAAGGCGTCGGTGGCCGCGCTGCGCGACCTCCACGCCGGCCACCCCGACGTGCAGCTGTTCTGCGCGCACGACGTCGACGAGTTCACCACCGCGATCGCCCGCGCCCGGGCGAACTAGCCGCGTGTGCGGCTCACGGGACGAACAGCTCGACGTAGCTGATCGTCCCGCCGACGAGCGGGATGGGCGCGACCCCGACCACGCCGGCCGCATCGCTGCTCACGACGGTGTTCGCGGTCGAGCCGAGGTCGACGTTGCCGAAGAACACGTACGAGCCGGTATCCCCCACCGCCCACGCGTCGGCGTTCCGCGCGAGCGAGCCGGCCGCGAGGTGGTCGATGGTCGCCTTGTGCGCAACACCTCCCGGAAAGTGCACGAGGAGGTTGCCCTTCGACGGGTCGAACGCGACGGCCAGGGTCGCGAACGCGGCGTCGCGCTGGGCCTCGGTCATCGCCCGCATGCTCGACGGAGCGCCCCGGCGGATGACGTCGTGCTTGGCGAACGCGAGCCCCGGGAGGTAGCCCACCGGGGGGACGACGTCGATCACGGCGAAGTTGCCGTCGGGGATGCACATCGCGAACGCCCCGGTCGTGGCGGCCGTGGTCGCGGTGCGCGTCTGGTCCGTCCTCACCGTCAGGGTCGCACCCCCGACGCCGGTGGGCGTGGCGGCGAGGGAGTCCCAGTCGAGGTACTCGCCGCCGTACGCGAGGCCACATCCCGGGGCATCCATCTTCGTGGCGTCCGCTGGCGGCGGGTTCGCCGCATCGGGGACCGCCGGGGCATCCTGACTACAGGCAGCGAGCAGAGCGACGATCGCGAACTTCCGCATTCGTCGACGGTAACACGCCGCTCCGTTGTTCGCTTCGCTCACCCAGCCCGGCGACAGCCGCCTACTTCTTCAGCGAGGCCTTGGTGCCGCCGGTCCCGCTCGTCGGGGCCGGGGCCATCACGTCGGGCAACGTCAGCTCGGCGAGCGAGTCCTGGAACTGCACGCGGGCGAGCATGATCTTCTCCTCCTGGTCGACGATCTGGATCGTCGTCTTCTGCACGCGATCGGAGATGTCCTTCATCTTGTCCTTGAGGTGCGTCATCAGGCTGCCGCCCGTCTTCACCACCTGCAGGGTGAGGATCTGGCCGTGCAGCTCGTCCATCCGCTCCTTGTAGTCGACGAGCCGGCGCCGCAGGCTGACCTGTTCCTCGCTCAGATCGATCAGGCTGCGGTGCACTTGCAGGAGCTTCCGGAGCTGCTCCTTCACCTCGGGCGTCCCCTCGGGCGCCTCGACGTAGACCTTCATCATCTCGAGCGTCACGTCCGCGTTGAGATCGAGCGTCCGCTCGATCGGCGTCGCCTCGGCGATCTCGACGTGCTTGACCTCGCTCGGGCCGAGGTCGACCTCGAACAGGTGGGCGTCACCGATCCGCTCGAACGCGGGCGGCGCGGACACCAGCGACCAGCCCTTGTTGACGGTGTGGCGGATGAAGACCTTCGCCGGCTCGCGCAGGCGATTCGTGATCGTCAGCTTGTCGCGGCGGATGTGCTGCACCTCGGCGGTGAGCACGCCGCGCTGGAGCGTCACGAGCCGCGAGATCTTGTTCTCCTCGCCGTTGTTGCGCTCGATCACGATCTGGCGATCGAGGGCGTACGGGACGACCGCGCTGGCCTTCGGCGGAATCGGCTCGGTGAGCCCCTCCCCGATGAACCGCTCGTTGCCGTAGACGGTGACCGGCCCGGTCTCGAGCGTCGAGTCGGTCGGGTTGTGGAAGCGCACCGCGCGGAACGCGAAGTGATCGTTGCCGCGATCGCTCTCGGCGTCGTACAGGTACACGACCTCGCCGGTCGTCTCGGTGCGGAGCATCGACACCATCGCGCTCGCGCCACGCTCGACGGTCATCGGCGTCGGGTTCGCGAAGTGACTCTCGCCTACCGGCTGCGCGTCGACGCCGACGTTCTTCGGGTCCGCGGCCTTCTGCTCCTCGGGGCTCGCGGCCTGCGCCACGAGCCGCACGCGCTCCGCCTGGTTCGCGTCGACGTGGGTGACGACCTTGATGCGCGCCGGCGCGACGCCCTGATCGATCAACTGGTTGCGCACGATGTTGGCGCGATCGTTGGCCCGCCGCGTGGCGTCCGGGCTGTTCGCGTTCGCATAGCCCTCGACGACGATCGTCTTGTTCGAGCGGGCGAGCTGCGCGGTGAGGTTCTTCATCTTCGCGTCGCCGTTGCCGTAGTTGTTCGAGGGCGGCGGCGGTGTTGCGGGGGCCGTGACCGCTGGACGTGGTCCCGCGTTGATGGCGACGCGAGGCGCGGGCTTCTTGGCGGCATGGTCGCGCGGGCGGTACCCGCCACCACTGCTCCCCGTGGCGGTCGTCTCCATGACGGTCTCGGCATCGCCATCGTCGTACGCGGGCTTCGGCGAGGGCGCCTGCGCCGGCGCCGGCTCGCGCACGGCCACCTTCTGGTTGTTGGGGTTCTCGGGGTGACCGTCGGGGCGCCGGATCTCGGTGTCGTCGAGCTCGGCGAGCGCCTCCTCCCCGCCGTCGGCAGGCTTACCCTCGGCGCCGTAGGGCGAGATGCCGGTCGGCGGCGCGATGGCGAAGCGCTCCTCGGAGGCGAGCGTCTCGCGCTGCACCTGCCGCACGCTCCACAGGTCGTACTTGAACGACAGCGCCGAGCTCGAGCCGACGCCGACGAGGACGCCCTTCCAGTCCTCGCCGCTCGTGTTGTCGACGATCGCCCAGCCCTCGAGCATCACCTTGCCCTTGTCACCCACGACCACGCGGTAGCTCGGCTTCCACGCGGGGGACTCGGTGACGTAGGTCAGCACGACGTCCGCCTTGTCCTTGCTCGGCAGCTGCAGCTTCATCACGAGGTACGGCCCGTCGTCGGCCTGCTGGCGCGGGATCGAGACCGGCAGCGGCTTGCCGGTGATCGCGTCCACGACGGTGAGCGACTTGAGGAAGTCGTCGACGCGCTCGCGGGGAACGCTGACGGTGAGCGCCCCACCCATGACGGTGGCGCGCCGCTCGTAGTACGCGACGCCGTTGCGATAGACGACGACCCGACCGAGGGCGACGTCGTCGACCTTGACGAAGCTGGAGTGCTTGGGACCGCACCCGGTCAGGGCGGTGGCGAGGAGGAGACCTGCGAGGCGCTTCTTCATGGCAGTCCTCGAGAAACGCACCACCGCGAACGTTCGATCTATGAACCTTGGGTTTATTCCTTGCCCGCCGTCCGCCGTCGCTCCTCGAGCTCCTCGAGGGTCCGGGGCCAGTCCTCCTTGAGGAGCCGCGACAGCGAGCGGTCCGCGAGCAGCCGGCCCTCGGTCTGACAGGTCGGACAGTAGTTGGCCTCGTTGGCCGCGTAGACGATGCGCTGGACCGCCGTCCCGCACACCGGGCACGGCGTGCCGAACTTGCCGTGGACCGCCATCTCGGGGCGAAACGCCGTGACCTTGTCGGGGAAGCCAGCGCCGACCTCCGCGCGAAAGCGCTGCGTCCACGCCGTCAACGTCACGATGCACGCGCGGTGCAACGCGTGGATCTCGGCGTCGGTGATCGCGGTCGTCATCCGGAACGGCGACAGCCTCGCGGCGTGGAGGATCTCGTCCGAATAGGCGTTACCGATGCCGTCGAACAGGGTGGGATCGGTCAGCGCGCGCTTGATGGTGTGGCGCTCCATCCGCAGGCGCGTCGCGAACGCGACCGACGAGGCGCCGAGCACGTCGAGCCCACCGCGATCGAAGTCGGCGAGCGCCGCGCGGCCGGCCACCAGGTGGATCGACGCGCGCTTCTTCGGGCTCGCCTCGGTGAACAGGAGCGTGCCGTCGGGGAAGTCGAACGCCGCGAGGCCGATCTTGCCCGGCACCTTCTCGCCGCGCTTCTTCCAGCGCAGCCGCCCGGCGATCATGAGGTGGATCACGATGAACCGATCCTGATCGATCATCCCGGCTTCGCCGCCGACACCGATCACGATCCGCTTCCCGAGCCGCGCCACCGAGACGACGGTCGCGCCGACGAACTCCTTCGCCGCCGGGGTCACCGTGCGCAGCACGAACGGGCTCGCGATGCGCAGCCCCTCGAGCGGTCGACCGACCGTCAGCGCCGCGAGGCGCTCGACGTAGATCGTGACGTCCGGCAGCTCGGGCACGTCATTCCATCGGCACGAGGTCGTTCGGGCTCGCCTGCGGCACCGGCTTGGGCCGATCGTAGCTGACGCGCGCCGCGAGGACGACCCGGAAGTCCGGCGTGCCGAAGCCGTGATCGAGGCCGATGCCGCCGATGATCGCGGCCGCCACCGAATCGAGCACGTGGATCGTCGCCGCGCCCTGGAGCTCGGCGTACGTGAGCGCGGCGTCGCCGAACGGCGAGCGCGCGGCGGTCGCGAACGCGAGCGCGCCCGACAGCTCCATCGGCGCGGACATGTACGAGACGCCGGCTTGCCCGAACAGCTCGTCGTCGACCGCGAGGTTGTTGAGCTCCGCGCGCTTGCGCATGCGATAGCCGGCGTTCGCGGCGATCCGGAGATCGCCGATCCGCTTGCTCGCGGCCACCTCGGGCGCGAACGTCACGCCGTCGTCGCCACGGTAGTCGGCCGAGCCACCGGACGGCACGGTGACCGCCGGGATGATCGCGACGTCGACGCCGAGGTCGGCGCTCTTCACGAGCGAGACCTTCGGGATGAAGCGGATGTCGCCGAACCCCGTGCTCTGCGGCGCGGGCAACATGTCGGCCGTCGCGGTCGCGCTGCCCTGGTCGAGGATGACCGGAATCTCCACCCCGAGCTCGAGCCGCCCGAGCAACGAGATGGCAGCCGACAGGTTCGAGGTCGTCCGGCCGGTGACGAGCGCGCCCTGGCGGGTGCCGTTGCCGTCGACGACGATCAGCGGGTTGTTCGCGTACCCGAACCAGGCGTTCGCGTCGATCGAGAAGTCCTCCTGGACGGCGCCCGACTCGACGCCGATCACGCCGTCGCGATCGACGGCGAGGCGGAACCGCTCGACCGAGAAGTTGGTGTCCGCGGTCGCGACGGATGTCGCCCCGGTGACGACCATGCCGACGACCACCGCGGCCCGCCGGCGACGAACCGCGAGCGCCAGCGCCAGGCCGAGCATCGCGAGCCCGCCCGACGAGCCGGTGGTCGAACAGCCGCCGCCACTGACGTACAGGTCGTCGGGCACGCCGTCGTTGTCGCGATCCGGGTCGCACAGGTCGCCGAGCTCGTCGTTGTCGAGATTCCCCTGTTCGGTGTTCGGGACCGACCGGCAGTTATCGAGGTAGTCGGGGACGCCGTCGTCGTCGGCGTCCTCGATACCGCACGTCGCCGAGCAGCCGTCGTTGGCGACGGTGTTGCCGTCGTCGCACGACTCGATTCCGGCGATCTTGCCGTCGCCGCAGACCGTCCGGCACGTGTCGGGCGAGTCCCCCGCGCACGTCCAGCCAGCCTCGACGGTGCACGTGCCGGTGCAGCCATCGCCGCTCGTCACGTTCGCGTCGTCGCACGCCTCGGTGCCGGCGCGCACGCCGTCACCGCAGGTGGTCGTGCACGCGCTGGGCTCGCCGGTGCAGTGGTAGCCGGTCTCGATCGCGCAGGCCACCGAGCAGCCATCGCCGTCGAGCGTGTTGCCGTCGTCGCACGCCTCGCTGCCGCCGACCGTGCCATCGCCGCAGCTGTCGGTGCACACGCTCGGCGAGCCGGTGCATGCATAGCCGGGCTCGATCGTGCAGGTCGCCGAGCAGCCGTCGCCGGCGCTCACGCCGCCGTCGTCGCACGCCTCGGGGCCCGCCGGCACGCCGTCGCCACACGCGGTGGTGCACACGTCGTGCGGGGGCGGACCACCGTGCGCGAGCACGGGCGGGACGCAGGTCCAGCCGGGCTCGACGGTACACGTCGCCGAGCAGCCGTTGCCGCTCACCACGTCACCGTCGTCGCACGCCTCGGTGCCCATGCGGATCCCGTCGCCGCAGGTCGTCGTGCAGGCGCTGGGCGAGCCGGTGCAGCCCCAGCCGAACTCGATGCGGCACTGCGTGTTGCAGCCATCGCCGTCGATCTCGTTGGCGTCGTCGCAGGACTCCGGCCCGGCGACGAGGCCATCGCCGCACGTCGTGCCGCAGGTCGACGGCACGTCACCCTCGCAGGACCAGCCGATCTCGATCGCACACGCCATGTCGCAGCCATCGCCGGTCCCGACGTTGCCGTCGTCGCAGGCCTCGGCGCCGGCGCGGATGCCGTCGCCGCAGGTCGTGTCGCAGATGCTCGGTGCGCCCGCACACGTCCAGCCGGTCTCGACCGTGCAACTCGCCGAACAGCCATCGCCACCGGTGGTGCCATTGTCGTCACACGCCTCCCCGGGGGCCACGACGACACCGTCGCCGCAGATCGGCGTGCACACGCTCGGCGCGCTGTCGCAGCCGTAGTGCGGGTCGATCGTGCACGCCGTACAGCCGTCGCCGTCGACGGTGTTCGCGTCGTCGCACTGCTCGCCCGCGTCGAGCGCGCCGTCGCCGCACGGGACGCTGCACTGCAGCGCCTGGACCGCATCGGCCTCGAGGTTGTACGCGTACCGCAGGTGCGTCGTCGCACCTGCCACGAGATCGAACTTGAACGCGAGCGCGATGGCCACGTCGTCCGTGATCGTCCCGCTCTGCAGGAAGCCCGTGCCCGTCGCGCTCCTGGTGCCGCCGTTCCAGATCG
>JAPLLF010000284.1 GCA_026387715.1 Pseudomonadota bacterium | reverse complement strand
AGCAGCAACCCGGTGAGCAGGAAGGGGCCCACGACCTGGCTGGCGACCGTGAGCTCGATCCCCTCGGGACTCACCCGCCGGACGTCGTCGAGCGCGCCCGCGTTGTGGATCAGCACGTGGATCGCGGGGTGACGGCGCAGGAGGTCCGCCGCGACGCGCCGCAGCGCCGCGAGGTCTCCCGTATCGGCGACGACGAAGCCGACGTCGGGGTTGCCGGTCTCCTGCCGGAGCTCGGCGCACGTGGCCTCGGCCTTGGCCGCGTTGCGCGCGATGATCTCGACGGTCGCGCCCATGCGGGCGAAGCTCCGCGCCGCCTCGCGCCCGAGCCCGGAGGTCGCGCCCGTCATCACCACGACGCGTCCGTCGAGCCGTCGGCCGTCGAGCGGGGTCCAGTGGTCGAGCCGACGACGGAGCGCCGAGCCGACCCGGGTGAAGCTGCCGACGACGCTCCACTCGAGGGCGGCGTCGACGCGGTCGGCGACGAAGCTCATCGCTCCGTGACCTTGCCCGCGAGCACGCGCTCGAGCCCGGCCGCGGCGCGATCGCCGATGCGCCGGAACGCGATGCGCAAGAGCGGGTCGAACAGCCCCAGCGGGCCATGGAGGGTCAGCTTCGCGTCGTACGTCACGATGGCGCCGCTTCCGGAAGGTTCAACCCTGACCTCATCCTCGGAGAGCAGGAATCGGGTGCGCGCGATCAGCAGGAGGCGACGCGGTGGTTCGTACGCCTTCACCTCGTACCGCATCACCGTCGTGCTCCCAGCCTTCACCGTGAGGTCATACGCGGCGCCGACGCCTGGACCGTCGCCGGCGACCTGAAGCGCTCGCTTCACGCCCGGGTCCCATTCGACGAAGCGCGTGACGTCGGCCATGTACGCGAAGGCCTCCGCGGCGGAGCGCGGCGTCGCGATCGACGTGATGTAGCGAGCCATATCAACCTACCTCTCGATCACCGTACCCGGTCCACCCGATCGAAGCGATCGAGGCTCATCACTTTGGTCGGTCACGAACTTCGGCGCCGTGCGGTCGCGCGCATCGACCTCCGCGATGGCCCGCGCTACCGCAGCAGGACCTGGCGATCGAGTCGTTCTTTCCGGCCGACGACGCGACGGAGCGCTGGTTTCGTTAGCTAGCTCAGGCCAGGTCGAAGCGGTCGAGGTTCATCACCTTGGTCCACGCCGCCACGAAGTCGGTCACGAACTTCGGCGCCGCGCCGTCGCACGCGTAGACCTCCGCGATGGCCCGCAGCTGGGCGTTCGAGCCGAACACGAGATCGACGCGGGTGGCCGTCCACTGCAGCGCGCCGGTCGCGCGGTCACGACCCTCGAACACCTCGCCCGCCTCCGAGGTCGGCTTCCACGTCGTACGCATGTCGAGCAGGTGGACGAAGAAGTCGGGGGTGAGCGTGCCCGGGCGCTTCGTCAGCACGCCGTGCGGCGACGCGCTGACGTTGGCCCCCAGCGCGCGCAGGCCGCCGACGAGCACGGTCATCTCGGGCGCCGTCAACGTGAGCAGCTGCGCCCGATCGATCAGCATCACCTCCGCGGCGACGCCGAGCGTCGGCTTGCGGTAGTTGCGGAACCCGTCCGCGCGTGGCTCGAGCACCGCGAACGAGGCGACGTCGGTCTCCGCCTGCGACGCGTCCATGCGGCCCGGCGTGAACGGCACCTCGACGAGCTGCCCGGCGTCATGCGCCGCCCGCTCGACGGCCGCGCAGCCGCCGAGGACGATGACGTCGGCGAGCGAGACCCGCTTACCACCGGTCTGCGCGGCGTTGAACTCGTGCTGGACGCGCTCGAGAACGCCGAGCACGGTGGCGAGCTGCGCCGGCTGGTTGACCGCCCAGTCCTTCTGCGGCGCGAGCCGGAGGCGCGCCCCGTTCGCGCCGCCGCGCTTGTCGGAGCCGCGGAACGTGCTGGCCGACGCCCAGGCCGTCGACACCAGGTCCGCGACGGACAGGCCCGACGCGAGGAGCTTCGCCTTGAGCGCGCGGAGGTCCTGCGCATCGACCAGCGGGTGATCGAGCGCGGGGACGGCGTCTTGCCAGAGGAGGTGCTCCGCCGGCACGTCGGGACCGAGGTAGCGCGTGCGCGGCCCCAGGTCCCGGTGCGTGAGCTTGAACCACGCCCGCGCGAAGGCGTCGGCGAACTCCGCCGGGTGCGCGTGGAAGCGACGCGCGATCGGCTCGTAGATCGGGTCCATGCGCAGCGCGAGATCCGCGGTCGTCATCATCGGCGCGTGCCGCCTGGTCGGATCGTGCGCATCGGGCACGAGGGTCGCCGCGGCGGGATCGGTCGGCGTCCACTGCCACGCCCCCGCCGGGCTCTTCACCAGCTTCCACTCGTAGCCGAACAGCATGTCGAAGTAGCCGTTGTCCCACTTGATCGGGTTGGGCTTCCACGCACCCTCGATGCCGCTCGTCGTCGTGTCGCCGCCCGTGCCGCGGCCGAGGGCGTTCTTCCAGCCGAACCCCATCTCCTCGACGGGCGCCGCGGCGGGCTCGCGACCGAGGAGCGACTCGGGGCCCGCGCCATGGGCCTTGCCGAACGTGTGCCCACCGGCGACCAGCGCGACGGTCTCCTCGTCGTTCATCGCCATGCGCGCGAAGGTCTCGCGGATGTCCCGCCCCGACGCGACCGGATCGGGCTTGCCGTTGGGACCTTGCGGGTTCACGTAGATCAGGCCCATCTGCACGGCGCCCAGCGGGTCGTCGAGCTCCCGGTCACCGGTGTAGCGCTCGTCTCCCAGCCACGTGGCTTCGTTGCCCCAGTGGATGTCCTCCTCGGGCTCCCAGAGGTCCACGCGCCCACCACCGAAGCCGAAGATCGGCAGGCCCATCGACTCCAGCGCGCAGTTGCCGGTGAGGACCATCAGGTCGGCCCACGACAGCTTGGCGCCGTACTTCTGCTTGATCGGCCAGAGCAGCCGGCGCGCCTTGTCGAGGTTGACGTTGTCGGGCCAGCTGCTGAGCGGCGCGAACCGCTGCGAGCCACTGCCGGCGCCGCCGCGACCGTCGCCCGTGCGGTACGTGCCCGCGCTGTGCCACGCCATGCGGATGAAGAACGGCCCGTAGTGTCCGTAGTCCGCCGGCCACCAGTCCTGCGAGTCCGTCATCAAGGCGTGGAGGTCGGCCTTGACCGCCGCGAGATCGAGCTTCTGGAACTCGTCGGCGTAGTCGAAGGCCGGGCCCATGGGATTGGACGCGGCCGCGTGTTGATGAAGGATGTCGAGGTTGAGCTGGTTGGGCCACCAGTCACGGTTCGATCTGCCACCGGCGGTCGCGTTCGCGCCGTGCATCACCGGGCACTTGCCGGCCGTGAGGTTCTTGGTCTTGTCGTCGGTCATGGCTGCTCCTTGAAGTCGTGGGGGCGTGTGGAGGAGGGATCGTCGGCGCGCGCGGCCTGGCAGCTCGTGCACACCCCGCGCACCTCGATGTGAGCGTCGGCGATGCTGCCGAGCTGCTTCACCGCATCGGGAACGTGGAGGGCGTCGAGCGCCGCGCTCTCAAAGTCGGCCACGAGGCCGCAGCGAACGCAGACATAGTGGTGATGGGGATCGAGGTTGGCGTCGAAGCGAATCCCGTCGCGCTCGGGCCCGAGCGTCGTGACCAGCCCCAGATCGTGGAGCATCCACAGCGTCCGATAGACGGTGTCCACCGACACCGTGGGGACGCGGTGCTGCACCGAGCGAAACAGGGTGTCGGCATCCGGGTGTGCCGTGGTCGCTGCGAGCTCGCGAAAGATCTCGAGCCGTTGATGCGTCAGCTTCACACCCGCCTGCTTGGCGACCGTCTTGATGTGCTCGAGCCGTTGCTCGACCTTTTCTTGGGCCTTGTTGCTCATCGATTCCTAGTTGCGGATGCTCCGCAAATAGGAATCTAGCCGCAGCTAGGTCCGCTGTCAACGAGCGAGATCGCTCCAACGCATCCGGTCACGGGCGATTTGCTCGCGGAGCATGGCGAGGAAGGCCGAGAGCGCCGGTCGCTGGGAGGCCCGCGACGGCATGACGGCGTAGAGCGTCACCCGCTTCCAGATCCACCCGGGACAGAGGCAGACCAGCCGACCCTCGTGGAGGTGCTCGCGCAGCGCGTGCTCGGGGAGGACGCCCACGCCCGCGCCATGCAGGAGGAGGCCGAGCACCGTCGCCCCGGTGTTGGCCTCGGCGCGGACGGTCGGGGCGATCTCCTCGATCTCGCCACCCGGCCCGTGGAAGCGCATCGTGGCGGCCGCGACCAGGGAGTGCCGAACCCAGGGCGCGGCGGCGAGCTCCCGCGGCCGGACGACGCGGCCGAGCGCGTCGGCGAGCGTCGGGGCGGCGACGATCGGCTCGGTCAACTCGCAGAGCTTGCGGACCACGAAGCTGGACGCCTTCGGCGCGCCGAGGCGAACCGCGACGTCCACCTTGTCGCCCAGGAGATCGCGCTGCGCGTCGTCGGAGATGATCTCCACGCGCACCCGCGGATACGCGGCGACGAAGCGGGCGACCACCGGACCGACGAGCAGCGGGCCGAGGTCGTTGGTCGTCGAAACGCGGAGCACGCCCGACGGCTCGCGGCGCGCCGCGTCGAGGCGCTGCGCGAGCAGGCCGAATTCGTCCTCGACGCGCGCCGTGGTGGCGAGCACCTCCTCGCCGAGCGCGGTGAGCATGAGCCGGCGCGTGGTGCGCTCGAGCAGCCGCGCGCCGCAGCGCTCCTCGAGCAGCTTGACGCGCTCGCTCACCACGCTCTTGGACAGCTTGAGCTGGAGCGCCGCCGCCGAGAACGAGCCGCGCTGGACGACGGCGGCGAACACGGCGAGCAGCGGGGCATCGGCGGCGGAGATCATTGTTCGACTGTACAGAACAGTACTTGCGATAGTCATTGATTGTGCGGTACGCGCGCGAGGCTTACTCCTGGGTTCCACCCATGAACACCAGCGAAGCCCGCACCCTGATCGCCCCCTTCTACGACGCCTTGAACCTGCCGGCGTCCAAGGACGTCCGCGCCCTCGTCGAGGGGCTCGCCAGCCCGACCTGGCGCTCGTTCTCGGGTGACACCGCGAGCAAGGGGCGCGAGGAGTTCATCCAGCAGGTGATCGGCTTCGGCAAGCTGATCCCCGACCTCCGCTGGGAGATCAAGGAGGTCTTCGCCGACGGCGACCGGATCATCGTCCGCAGCGAGGCCAGCGGCGCCCCCGCCTCCGACTTCATGGGCGTGCCGCACGGCGGCAAGCGGTTCGCGGTCATGACCATCGACATCCACACGGTCGAGGGCGGCCAGCTCGCGTGCGCCCACCACGTGGAGGACTGGGCCGGCGCACTCCGGCAGCTCAAGGGCTGAGCACCCGCGCCACTGCGGTGGGCTCGAATCTGGCTTACCATCCTCGCGGTGTGGGTCGTGGTGCTGTTCGCCCTCGCCGCTTGTGGCCGGATCGGCTTCGACCCACCCGCAGGTGATGGTGGTGGCGGTGATGGTAAGGACGGTGGCGGTGATGCGATGGGGACCGTGACCGACGCACCCACGGCCTGCATGAACGCGATCGACGTGCCCGTCGGCATGCGCGTGCCGGCGTCGACGTGCGTGCAGAGCCTCCTGGAAGGTTGTGGGCCACCGAACACGCAGGAGGTCGTGTTCAGGTTCGTCGCGCCGGACGCCAGCGGCTACACGTTTGCCGCGTACGAGTCGGGGACCAACAACGTTTCGAACTCGGTGGGACGCGTGAACGCGACCTGCACGGGCATCATCGGCTGTGCGGGGTTGCTCGGGACCTCGTTCACGCCGGGCGAGGTCGTCTACTTCGCGGTCGAGGCCAGCTCTGGCGGGTGCGCCTCGATCGAGTTTCTCGCGCAATAGCCGACGCGTCTCGCATCGACCGGCGCGTCAGCGCTCGACGGCGGGCTGCATGTTCTCGGGCAGATCGAACATGCCGACGAGCATCGCGGCGGTGTCGGCGCGCCCCGTGACGAGGCCGCACAGGGTCGCAGCGCTGCGCTTGAGGAGCTCGCCGGTGCTCCCGACGGCGATGAACCGCGCGACATCGCCCTCGGTGGTCTGCAGCGCGCCGATGTAGATCGGGCGCCGATCGAGATCCTGGCGCTGGATGTCGAGCAGCGTGCCGGTGATGCACAGCCGTTTGCCGCGCTCGCGCTCGGCGTCCTTGAGCACCCGCGGCAGGGACGTCTCGGAGGGGACGTGGACGTCGGTCCACACCAGCTTCTTGCTCGCGAAGTGCGCGAGTTGATGGGCCCCGAGGTTGTCCGCGCCATCACCGAGCTGTGGCCCCGCGCGCCGGATCGCCTCGGCGAGGCTCGCCGCATCGTCGAGCTGTGCGAGCGACGGGACCGCCGCGTCGACGGGCAAGACGGGCCGTGAGGAGGTGGCTTGCGCACGCTCCTTCATGGCCTGACGCTCACGCAGTCGCTCGACCGTGTCGGTGCGCATGTCGACGACCGCGATCGTAAGGACTGGGTAGAACTGGGCGAAGAAGCCGATACACGCGGCCACAAACCCGCGCGTGCCGATCGGCCCCATGGAGGGCTTGCCGGTCGGCGAATACGACACGGGCTCGGCGCGTGCGGCCTTGCCCGTCAGCACGAGCAGCCCACCGACGAACATCAAGGGCGTGATCACGACCGCCACGGGAACGGCGATCGCGTGCACGCCGGGGAACCCGCGATCGCCAGCCCGCGACCACACGGATGCGAGCCACCACGCCAGCGCCCCCAGATCGACCAGCCCGATCGTCCCGATGATGACCATCCGTGGCCACAACGCGCGAAGTCGTTCGCGGACGCTCGTTCGGATCGGCGCTGCCGGTGCGTCCATTGGTAGATCTAACCTTCTTCCGTCTGACGACGGATGCGATTGAGCCCCCCGTTCAAACCGTGCGTGCGGATTTCCCGCACACGGCTTACCGGTGGTCGTTCAGGGCGCGGCAGTTGTGCTTTGCCGGGGTAGCGGACAGTTCCGAGCAGTTTGTGAAGCCCGTGCTCGTAGAAGGCCGTGCGTGTCCACCGACGCATTTCACCCGGCTTGAGGTTCCGCCCTTCGCATCAGCTTGCGTAGTCGCATCCAGACGTAGCTGTCGACCTGGTTGAATTTCGTCGATGCGTTGCCGGTCGCGAAGTAGCCACCCCACCCGCGGATCACCGGATTGATCTTCGCGATCGTCTCGCGCAGATCGTGGTGACACGCTGCTCGCGGGGTCAGCTCCTTCACGCGTTGCTTCACCCGCTTCACGCTTGTCGTCGATGGCCAGCGCTGGAGAAAGTACACGCGTTTGCGCGCCGTCTCCCAGAGCTTGCCCGACATGCACTTGTGCAGATGACAGCCGAGGAAGTCGAAGCCTTGCTTGCCTTCGCTCAGATCGATCTTCCTCGTCTTGTCTGGATGCAGCTGAAGACGAAGCCGCTTGAACGCGTCGCTCCGCTTCTTCGACGTCCGCTCTCGTGTTGCACACGATCACGAAGTCGTCGGCGTACCTCACCAGCGTGCCGATCTTGGCGCACTGTTTGGTCCACTGCTCGTCGAGGAACGCCAGATAGATATTCGACAGAAGCGGCGAGATCACCCCACCCTGCGGCGTACCGCTGAGCAGCTTGGTCTCGCGTCCATCTTCCATCACCCCGGCTTCCAGCCACATCCGGATCAAGCTCAACACCCGACGGTCGCTCTCGCAGCTGCACGCGCCGCATCAGGACATCGCGATCGATGCTCCCGAAGAAGTCACGGATATCGGCGTCGAACACATGGTTGCCCTTGCGTCCGGAGCCAAGCGCAGAGGTCGCGCCGATCGTCGCGAGCTGCGCGCCGCTGCCCGTCGGCACGCCGTGATAGATCGTCGCGAGCCCGGCCACGGCGCCGACCTGGCGGAGCCCCTGGACGACGAGGAAGGTGCCCCAGAGGAAGCCGAGGATGTCGACGGACACGTGGCCCGCGACCTGGCAGCGGTGCGACGCGGTAAACGCGCGCGAGCACGACCGAGCCGCACGCGACCGCGACGAACCAGATCTCGCCGCCCAGCGCCGCGCCGATCGGATACGCGAGGAACACCATCACCAGGAGCGCGACGGCCGGACGTTCGGCCGGGTGGCGGTGGATCCTCGTGACGATGCCACCCGCCGTTGGCGTCGCGCGGTTCGGCTCACCGTGGCATCCGCCGCGGAAGTAATATATTCTTCTCGGCGAATTCAAGTTTTGTCGCCTCGAAACGCGTGCTACAAATCACCATGGCGCGCCGCACCACCCAGCTCGCGATCGCCTTCCGAACGCACGGCGGCAAACGTGCCGGCGCGGGCCGCCCACCCCAGGGGCCGCGCTCGAGCGAGCCGCACAAGATCCGCGCGCGCTTCCAGTCAACCGCGCCCGTGCACGTCGTCATGCGCGTCGTCCCCGGCGTCGGCCGGCTGCGCACGCGCGCCGCCTATCGCGCGATCCGCACCGCGTCCGCCGTCGCCCTGCTCGCCGAGCTTCGCCGCGACGAGCACGCCCCCGATTCCACCGCGCGCGACGACGCGTTTCGCATCGTCCACCTCAGCATCCAGGCCACCCACCTCCACGCCATCGTCGAGGCCTCCGACCAGTACGCGCTCGCCCGCGGCCTCCAGGCGTTCCAGAGCAGCGCCGCGCGCCGGCTCAACCGCGCGCTCGGCCGGCATGGTCAGGTGTTCGCCGATCGCTACTTCGCGACCCGGCTGACGTCACCGCGCCAGGTGCGCAACACCCTCGCCTACGTGCTCAACAACTGGCGCCACCACGCCGAGGATCGCGGCGCCGCCACGCGCACGTGGGTCGTCGATCCGTTCTCCACCGCGCTCCACTTCGACGGCTGGCAACGCGCCACGCTGTTCGCGTACCCACGACGCGCGACCTACCAACCGCTGTCGGTGTGGCTGCCGCGAACCTGGTTACTGCGGGTCGGTTGGCGGCGCCATCACGCCCGCATCGGCACCGCCGAGATCCCGGGCGGCACGCACGCGGAGTGAGTGGGCGCGGTTCGCCACGAACGCGTCGACGACGTGGCGTCAGCTGGCCGCGGGCGTGTCACAGCCCCAGCTCCCTGCCGAGCACCTTCGTCACGAAGCGCTCGCCCGCCTCGGCGGCCACCATCTCGCGCACGCCCGCCTTCACCTCGGCAACGCCGCCGTGGCGCGCCGCGGCGGCGAGCGTCGCCTGGTAGGCGTCCCTCACGTCGCCACTCGTGATCTCGTAGCCGTAGCCCTGCACGAGCCAGTAGAGCGCCAGCAGCCCCGCACCGACCGCGAAGGCCGGCTGCTGCTCCGCATGGTCCCGCGCGGCGCGCGCGAGCGTCCTGGGATCCCCCGGGGTGCGGCGCGCAAGGGCGAGGGCTTCGTCGTAGAGCGCCGCCTCCTTCGCCGCCGCGAACCACTTGCCCTCGTCGCCGGGCGTGGTCTTCACGAGGTCGGAGAGAACGTCCGCTGCTGCCTTGTGGGGGTACTTCTTCGAGACGGCGCGGAACGTCGCGAGATACGTGCCGCGACTCGCGCGCACGCCGTAGCGTGCGTACGCCTCGTCCAGGTCGTGTCTCTATAGTTGTGTAGAAGCCGGTTTCTTGGGCCGCAAGAAAAGAAGGGGGAACCTCCGGGTTGCGACACCGAGGAGGAACCCCCATGAGCAGACCAAAACGATCCACCCACGCCGAATTTATCGACCTCGAG
>JAPLLF010000950.1 GCA_026387715.1 Pseudomonadota bacterium | reverse complement strand
CGCTACATCGTCGCCCATCGCGGGAGCGTGCCTCGCCGAGGCCAGGGTGGATCAATATCCCGCCGCCGCCGCCGGCTCGCGATCCGGTCTCCGGGTCAGTATCCCGCCGCGCGGTGGATCTCAGTTAAGTCGCCGCTGAAGGTTCATCGAGCGCAACGCCGATCACCGCACGCAGAGCGGTCAGCGGGGTCCGGGACGGACGTTCGTCCCGCATCCGCAGGGGCGGTATGCGCCGCAGTACGCGCCGCACTATGGGCCGCAGCAGCCGCAGGTGATCTATGCGCAGGCGCCGGGCCTGGGCATCGGTCTCGGTGGCAGCGGCGTGTTCGGCAAGATGACCACCGGCCAGGTCATCGACATGGTCGCGCAGATCTTCGCCGCGTTGATGCCGCTCCCCGCGGCACCGACCGCGACGGCGGATGCGACGACCGACGTCGGCAACCTGATCACGTATCAGGGTTCGCTGGCGCAGTACGCCAAGCGTGACGAGCAGGTCCGCACGCTCGGCAACCTGGTCACGAAGCTGGTGGGCTAAGCCGTTATGGCGAATCCCATCTACAAGGGAGCTGGACAGCCGACCGCCGCGGGCGGTTGGCTGAGCGGTTTCTCTTCGTGGTTCGGTGGGCCGGCTCCTGCCTACGTGGGCAAGGGCCAGGCTGCGCAGGGTTCGACGGGTTTCCTCGGAGGCGCGACGCCGGCTTACAAGCTGGCGCCGTCGACCACCGACGGCGATCCGGCGAGCGCCGACGCGAACGCCGAGGTGTGTCGGGAGCCCGAGCGGATCACCGTGTTGATCCCGCGCGAGCTGATCGACCCGCAGCAGTAGCAGACAGACGTAACGCACTAGCAACGACACCCAATCCAACCGGGTAAGCGCAGTCGCTCGCGCGACCCCGGCCCCCGATCTCTTCCTTCATTTCTCGGAGCACCTCATGTCACACCACATCCACAGCTGGGTCGATGGTCATCTCGCGATCCGCCAGCGCGCCTACGAGACGCGCGGCTTCGTCGAGATCGACAGCGGCACCCGCTGGCCTCGCACGACGGGTGCCGACGTCATCGCGATCGCCGCGCTCGTGAATCCCGCGGTCAGGCAGCACGCGACACCCGGCGTGCTGCGCCGGTGGGTCGCGACGTGCGCGGACCTCCAGCACGACGCGTTGCCGTCCGCACAGGACACGTATCCGGAGAACCGCTCGTTCTGGGCGAGCCTCGAGTCGACGGTGATCTACCTCGACGACATCGCCGTGGCGCCACCGTCGGCGGCGCTGTGGGACGCGTTGATCGCCGAGGTCGGCACGCGCCGCAACGTCGGACCCACGACCGACGGACCGATCGCGCACTTCGACAACATCAAGACCTACGACGACCTCTACAACTCACAGCTGAAGTTCCTCAAGGAGAAGCGCGGGACCGACGCACGCGATCAGCCACCGGGCCATACCGGCGGCACGCGCGACATCCCGCGCACCACGAACGCGGACGTTCTCCAGCTCGCGACGTACTGGTCCAACGAGCTCGCGAAGGTCGAGCACGTGTTCGGCCACGACGGCGTCGTGGCGCGCTGGACGCCGGTTGTCGACGACGTCGACAAGCTCGCGAAGCCGGGCAAGCCCGACGAGGTCTACGCGAAGAACAACGAGTTCTGGCGCGAGATGCAGCAGGTCGCGATCCAGATCGCGGTCGCCGACGAAGCCCCGAGCAAATGGGACATGGTCGTCGACTCGGTCAAGGACAGCATCGTCCACCTTCCGCAGAACCTCGGCGTCGCCGCGAGCAAAGGCGCCGAGCTGATCGAGAGCGCCGCACACGCCGTCGGCAAGGTCGCCAACGAAGCGGGCAAGGGCCTGTTCTCGGGCCTCGGTGCGCCGGTCCTGATCGGCGCGGGTCTGATCGGCCTGTTCTTGATCTCGCGCAACCGCAGTCACCACGAGGAGGCGTGACGTGCGCGCGTGGCCCTGGGTCGTCGGTGGCGGTGCGCTCGCGTACGCGCTGACCCGCAAGCGCGCATCGAGCATCGCGCCTCGCCCGACGCAGCTCACCAGCGATCTGCCCGGCCGCTGGGTCTGGCCGGTGGCGCGCTGGAACGGCCGCGCGCCGGTGATCTCGGATGGCTTCGACTCGCCGCGCCCGGGACTGCCGCGCCACGGCGGCGTCGACATCATGTTCGCGCGGATCGCCGCCGACCCGTTCAAGGCGGGAACGCCGAACGGCTCGAAGCTCCACGTGATGCCCGATGGCGTCGTCGCGATCGCGGCG
>JAPLLF010000484.1 GCA_026387715.1 Pseudomonadota bacterium | reverse complement strand
GACGACGCCGGCATCGCCGAGGCCGCGCCGATCGAGGCGATCGACGACACCGACACGGTGCCGAACGAGGCGGAGCTCGCCGAGGATGAAGGCGACGAGGGCGACGAGGGTGGCGATGAGGGCGACGACGACGAGGCTGGCGACGACGCTCCGGACGACGCCGCGGAGTAGCGCGGTGCGGCGGATCCTCCTGATGATGGCGCTCGTCGGCTGCGATCGCAGCCCGACGCCCGCGCCGACGCGCCTCCCGTCCGTCGTACCGACCTCCGCGATCGATGCGCCGATCGACGCGCCGATCGACGCACCGATCGACGCACCGATCGACGCTGCCGCGACGTTCGAGCACGAGGTGCTCGGCCCGCTGCATCCCGAGATGACCGTCGCCGAGATCGAGGCGCTGCTCGGCAAGCCGAAGATCCCTGCGAAGCCGGTCAGGGAAGAGGCGTTCGGCACCTACGCGGTCACGTGGACCTATCCCGGCGTCACGCTCGCGATGCATGGCGCCGGGCCCAAGGGCCCGTGGAACCTCGGCAACATCACGGTCGCCGCGCCGTCGACCTACGCGACCCGCGCCGGCATCCACGTCGGCAGCACGGTCGCCGAGGTCCAGCGCGCCTATCCCACCGTGCGCACGACGGCGTCGACCGAGCCGACCGACCCGACCGCGACCGAGCCGACCGAGCTCGCCGTCGGCGCCGACACGCCCGGCAGCGCGGGCATCATCTTCGCGATCGTCCACAGCAAGGTCTCGACGATCACGATCGGCGTCTTTGGATTCTGACGGATTGTGACCGGGTGGCTTCTGATACGGTCCCCCCCGATGATCACCAAGAGTCAGTCGATCTTCGAGCGCGCGAAGGCCGTCATCCCGGGCGGCGTCAACTCGCCGGTCCGCGCGTGTCGCTCGGTCGGCGTCGATCCCGTGTTCGTCGTCCAGGGCGACGGCTCGGCGATCTTCGACGCGGACGGCAACAAGTACATCGACCTCATCGGCAGCTGGGGCCCGCTCATCCTGGGGCACAGCAACTCCGAGATCCTCGAGACGATCGCCGAGACGATGTCGTCGGGCACGACGTTCGGCGCGCCGACCGAGATCGAGGTCCGGTTCGCCGAGACCCTCAAGTCGATCGTCCCCTCGATGGAGATGATCCGCGCGGTGTCGTCGGGCACCGAGGCGACGATGTCCGCGCTGCGCCTCGCGCGCGGCTTCACGGGCCGGCCGAAGATCATCAAGGCCGACGGCGGCTATCACGGCCACGCGGACTGCCTGCTCGTCGCCGCGGGCTCCGGGGCCGCCACCCTGGGGATCCCCGGCTCGGCCGGTGTGCCCGAAGGGGCGGCGCAGGACACGATCGTCGTGCCGTACAACGACCTGCCGGCCATCGAGCGCGCCTTCGAGGCGAACCCGGCTCAGATCGCCGCGATCATCATCGAGCCGATCGCCGGCAACATGGGCCTGGTGATCCCGGCCGCCGGCTACCTCGAGGGCCTGCGCACGCTGACCACCAAGCACGGCGCGTTGCTGATCTTCGACGAGGTCATGACCGGCTTCCGGGTCGCCTACGGCGGGGCCCAGGCGCTCTACGGCGTGACGCCCGACCTCACGACGATCGGCAAGATCATCGGCGGCGGGCTGCCCGCCGCGGCGTTCGGCGGCCGCACGGACATCATGCACAAGCTGGCGCCGCTCGGGCCGGTCTACCAGGCGGGGACGCTCAGCGGGAACCCGATGGCGATGGCCGCCGGCCTCAAGGCGATGGAGATCCTCGGGCGCCCGGGCACCTACGACCGCCTGGAGGCCCTGGGCAAGCGCCTGGGCGACGGCCTGCTCGCCGCGGCCCAGGCCGCCGGGATCTCCGCGACGATGAACCGCGTCGGCTCGATGCTGACCCTGTTCTTCACCGCCGGGCCGGTCACCGACTACGCGACCGCGAAGACCGCCGACACGGCCCGGTTCGGCTCGTTCTTCCGCAACATGCGGGATCGCGGCGTGTTTTTGCCGCCCAGCCAGTACGAGGCGATGTTCGTGTCCCTGGCGCATACCGACGAGGATCTCGAAGCCGTGCTGTCCGCCGCGAAGGCTTCCCTCGCGGAGTAGGTCGTGTTACGAGGTGCCGGTTTCCAGATGCAGCACCTCGCGTCCGACAGCGACGATCTGTCGCAGGATTCCCCGCTCGACTCCGAGCATCGGAAGCCGGTGGCGCGCGTCGGGCACAAGAGCTACGTCGACCCCGCGTCGCGCCGCTCCAAGGACATGTTCGACACCCTGTCGATGTCGTCGGTCGGGCTCGAGTTCGGCCTCGCCGTCATCATGGGGCTGCTGTTCGGTCGCTGGCTCGACGGCAAGGCCGGGACCGATCCCTGGTTCATGATCCTGTTCCTCCTGCTCGGCTTCGTCGCCGGGCTGCGGGGGATCTGGCGCGCGGTCGTGAAGTCCGATCGCCTCGCGGCCGCCGAAGCGGAGGCGCTTCGTGAGTAGCGCGATGGCGAGCATGCGGCGGATCTCGCGGATGAACTTCATCCTCGGCGGCGTCCTCGTGATCGGCGCGGCCGTGTCGCAGCCGCAGGACGTCGCGCTGGGCGTCGCCGTCGGCGTCGCGCTGACGATCGCCAACTTCTTCGTGCTCTCGCGCCTGATCGGTCGCTGGACGTCGGACGCGGCCCGCGGGGCCGTCGGCAAGGCGCCGATGCTGATGATGCCGAAGATGATCGTGCTGATGCTGGCGGTGGTGGCGGCCCTCAAGTTCTTGCCGATCGACGCAGCGAGCTTCGCGATCGGGTATTCGGTGTTCATCCTCTCGATCCTGATCGAGGCGGTCTACAGCAACATGATTCCTCCGGAGAAGACTCCGGACGACACCAACGGAGCAACCAGCGGCCATGGGTGAGCACGGAACTTGGTTCGACTTTTTGAACCGCAGCAGCGCGTGGACCGACCTCACGGGGGCCGGTGGCACGCTCGATAAATCCCTCGGACGCGGCTGGGAGTGGCAGCTGTTCGGCAAGTCGACGTGGGGCTTCACCCACGTCCTCGTCGCCTTCTGCGTCGTCCTGTTCACGCTGTTCGGCGCGTTGAAGTTCTACAAGGGCTTCAAGTCGGCGGACAGCGGGCTCGTCCCACCGCGGAAGATGAACCTCCGCAACTTCTTCGAGTACACCGCCGAGATGGTCTACGGCATGGTCGAAGGAGCGCTCGGCGAGAAGAACGCCGCGCGCTTCTTCCCGCTGATCGGGGCCCTCTGGATCTTCATCCTGTTCGGCAACCTCATCGGCCTGATCCCGGGCTTCGTGTCGCCGAACGATACCCTCAAGACCAACGTCGGCCTCGCGCTCCTCGTGTTCGTGATGACCCACGTCTACGGCGTCAAGGAGCACGGCCTCGCGTACTTCAAGCACTTCCTCGGCCCGAGCCTCGGCCTCGCGCCGCTGATGCTGCCGATCGAGATCATCTCGCACCTCGCCCGCCCGCTGTCGCTGGCGCTCCGGCTCATGGGCAACATGGTCGCCGACCACAAGGTCGTCTTCGCGTTCTTCACGATGGTCCCGATCATCGTGCCGCTGCCGTTCATGCTGCTCGGCCTCCTGGTGTGCCTCATCCAGGCGATCGTCTTCTGCACCCTGACGATGGTCTACATCGGCATGGCCGTGGAGCACGAAGAGCACTGATCTCCGACGGAGATTCGGTCGAGAAATCGACATTAACGATCTTTACCAAGCCTCGAAACCACGTTAGTAAGACCCCGCCTCGCGGACCCCCGACCTCGAAACGCCAGAGAGAAAAACCATGAAGCGCACCTACAAGATCCTCAGCACCGTCGTCACCTTCTTCTCGGTCCTCCTCATCTCGAACATGGCGTTCGCCGATGCCGAGTCCGAGAAGGCCACCAAGCTCGCCGGCCTCGCCGCGAACTACGGCCTCATCGCGCTCGCCGCCGGCCTCGGCCTCGGCCTCGCCGCCCTCGGTGGCGGGCTCGCGCAGGGTCGCGCCGCCGCGGCCGCCCTCGACGGCATCGCTCGTAACCCGGGCGCCGCTGGCCAGATCCGCGGTCCGATGATTCTCGGCCTCGCGCTCATCGAGTCCCTCGTCATCTACTCGCTCATCATCGGCTTCATCCTCGTCGGCAAGATCGGCTGATCAGCCCGTCGCGAGGCCAGGTCAACGATGGCTCGGGGTAACCCGGGCCATTTTTGCGTTTTCGGGGTCGGTATGGGACGCTTCGATCGCCATGGGTGATGACGACGACGACAAGAAGCCTCCCGCGCTCGACATTGCGGGCAAGTCGACGCTCGAGATCCTCGCCCAGATCGATCTGTTCAACGGCCTCGGCACCACGCACCTCCGCCGCGTCGTCGATATCGGCGTCGAGGAGCAGTACAAGACCGGCGCCACCGTGTTCGGTGAGGGTGCGCCCGGCGACAAGTTCTATCTGATCGTCGAGGGCGCGGTGCGCATCAGCCGCATCGTGCCGGGCATGGGCGAGGAGGCGCTGGCCGTGCTCAAGGCCGGCAACTACTTCGGCGAGATGTCCCTGATCGACGACGCTCCCCGCTCGGCGACGGTGATGTGTCACGAGAAGTGCCGGCTGTTCGTGATCAACCGGCGCGATCTCGAGGACCTGCTGTTCGTCGATCGCGATCTCGCCTACGAGCTGCTGTGGAACTGGGTGCGCACGCTGTCGCGTCGGCTCCGCGCGACCAACGACAAGATGACGTTCCTCGCGACAACGTCTAAATTCTAGGCGTGCGCTCGGTCCTGGTCCTCGTCGCTACGCTCGCAAGCGGCCGTGCGCACGCCGACCAGCTCCCGCCGGGTTCGCTCGGGCTCGTCATGGGTGGCGTGAGCGGCACCAACGCGGACAGCAAGCGGATCGGCTTCGGCTACTACGCCCCGCTCTACCCACCCAGCTTCATCGCGGCATGGCAGCCGATGTCGAGCGAGCAGCGGGTCGGCTGGGCGGTCCGCTGGAGCACGCTGTTCGGCACGCTCTACACCGGCAACACCGCCCGCATCACGACCAACCTCCTCACGATCCAGATGGATCTGACGCTCGGGATCCGCGTGCGGCCCGGTGTCGATCCCTCGCGGTACGTCACGCTGCGTGCGGGCGCCGAGCTGTTCCGCACGAACCAGGAGATCCCGCCGATCAACGAGCGCGCGTTCTTCGGGCCGATCGCGAGCGTCGGCTTCGAGCAGTACAAGTGGGGCTTCCTGTTCGACTTCGACCTGCAGTACGGCCTGATCGCGGGCGGGCCCCAGATGCTCGCGTTCATGGTGGGCGCCTCGATCACCGGGCCCTGACCAACCTGAAGATGCCGCTGCTCACGACTGACCGCTGCCGGCTGGTGCCGATCACGCTCGAGATGCTCGAGGCGGTGCTCGCGCACGACAAGCCGCGCGCCGAGGCGCTGCTGGGGGCGCAGTTCCCCGGCGACTGGCCGAACGACGACCTCGTCGCGCGCGCGTTCCCGTACTCGCGGAGCGCGATCCGCGCGGCGCCCGAGCTCCGGCTGTGGGGGGACTCGTTCGTGCTGGACCGCGAGGAGCCGCGCGTGATCGGCAGCGTCGTGTTCCACGGCCACCCGGCCGGGCACGCGAGCCGATACTCGTCGCCGGTGCTCGACGAGCCCGGCGAGGAGGGCGTCGCCGAGGTCGCGTACGGGATCGAGGAGGGCTCGCGCGGCCAGGGCTACGCTGTCGAGGCGGTGCGCGCCTGCGTCGAGTGGGCGCTGGCGCAGGACGGCATCGTCGCGGTGCAGGCAACGACGTTCGCGTGGCACGCGGCATCGCTCGGCGTGATCCAGCGGCTCGGCATGGTGCCGGTGGGCACCCGCCCGAGCCCCACGTTCGGCGAGCTGCTCGTGTTCGAGCGACGCCGCTAGTCAGCGACGCTTGCGGCGGAGCGCGAAGCCGACGAGGCCGATCGCGAGCAGGCTCGTGGGGCCGCCCCGCCCGCGCGTGTCGCAGCAGCCCGCATCGCTGCCGCAATCGGCGGCGGCGCACAGGTCAGGCACGTTGGTCGTGAGGAACGTGGCCTCGATGTCGGTGCGCGTGTCGGCGCCGAACACCTCGCAGGTCTGGTCGCCGAACGACGTCACGCCGACGACGAACGGGACGCCGTCGATGGACTCGAACGAGGGGCCGCCGGAGTCGCCGTGACACTTGCCCTTGCTGTCGGTCTGCGAGAAGCACAGAAGGTTGGCGTCCTGCGGCGTCGGCAGCCCCGACGTGGGCGGGACGACGTCGGCGCACTTGCCCGACACGCGGTTGGTCACCACGTACTCGACGCCGGCGCCCCCGGACAAGGTCTGGCCGAAGCCCACCATCGTCGCGACGGTGCCCGCGGCGGGCGCCGCCGCGGCGACGAGGTTCACGCGCGACGGCTCGCGATCGGTCACCGGGGTCGCCAGCTCGACGAGCCCGACGTCGTGCTGGCCGACGTTGTTCGCGTCGAACCCCGCGTGGATCACGCGCTTGGCCCGGACGACCGTGCCGCTCGACAGGCCGACGTCGACGGTGTCGAAGTGGACCTTCATCGCGCTGACGAGCGCGGCCTCGCTCGTCGCGCCGACGATGGTCGGGTCGATGCAGTGGCCCGCGGTGAGCACGAAGGTCGGCGAGATCAGCGTGCCGGTGCACAGCCCCTGCCCGACCTCGAGCATGACGACGGTCTTGTAGTCGCCGACCTTGGTCTTGGTGCCGCCGAGGATCGTCGCCGCGGGGTCCGTGACCTCGCCGGCCGCCACCGAGGTCAGGACACAGACGATCGCGAGGCTGCCACGCTTCATGGTCGTCAGCGTACCCAGGTTCCCGACTTGCCGCCGCGCTTTTCGTCGAGCCGGATCTCGCCGATGACCATGCCGCGATCGATCGCCTTGCACATGTCGTAGATCGTGAGGGCCGCCGCGCTGACAGCGGCGAGCGCCTCCATCTCGACCCCGCTGCGATCGAACGCGTGCACGGTCGCGACGATCGCGACGGCGTCGCGGGTGACGCGGAACTCGAGCTCGACGCCGGTCAACCGCAGCGGATGACACAGCGGGATCCAGTCGGCGGTGCGCTTGGCCGCCTGGATGCCGGCGATGCGCGCGAGGCCGAGCACGTCGCCCTTGCCGATCGCGCCCGCCTTGATGGTCTTCGCGGTGGTGGGCCGCATGCCGACGCGGCCGCTCGCGATGCCGACGCGCGCGGTCTCGGGCTTGCCCCCGACGTCGACCATGTGGGCCGCGCCCGCGTCGTCGAAGTGCGTGAGCTTCTTCGTCACTACTCGACGGTGACGGACTTGGCGAGGTTGCGCGGCTGGTCGATGTCCGTGCCTTTGAAGTCGGCGACGTAATACGACAGCATCTGGAGCGGCAGCACCGTGAGGATGGGCTGGAGCTCGAGCGCGGTGTCGGGGATCAGGATCACGTCGTCGGCGTTGCTGCCGATGTCCTGATCGCCGCGGGTCGCGACCGCGAGGACCTTGCCCTGGCGCGCGCGCACCTCGGCGAGGTTCGACACGACCTTCTCGTAGTACGGGCCACGCGGGGCGAGCACGACGACCGGGAGGTTCTCGTCGATCAGCGCGATCGGGCCGTGCTTCATCTCGCCGGCGGCGTAGCCCTCGGCGTGGATGTACGAGATCTCCTTGAGCTTGAGCGCGCCCTCGAGCGCGATCGGGTATTGCGACCCGCGCCCGAGGAACAGGAAGCCGATCGCGCTGCCGTAGCGCCGCGCGAGCGACTGGATCTGCGCGCCGCTCTCGACGATCTCGCGCATCTTGGTCGGCAGCGCGACGAGCTCGGCGAGCAGGTCGCGCGCGCGCTCCTTCGACAGCTTGTTCGTGCGTCGCCCGAGGTAGATCGCGAACAGCGCCATCGCGACGAGCTGCGTGGTGAACGCCTTGGTCGACGCGACGCCGATCTCGGGACCGGCGTGCGTGTAGAACGCGTAGTCCGCGAGCCGCGGGATCGACGCCTCGACGACGTTCGAGATCGCGAGGACCTTGGCGCCCTGCTTCTTCGCCTCGCGGATCGCCTCCATCGTGTCGAGCGTCTCGCCCGACTGGCTGACCGCGACGACCAGGTCGCCGGGGCCGAGGATCGGATCGCGATAGCGGAACTCGCTGGCGAGGTCGACCTCCACGGGGATGCGCGCGAGCGCCTCGACGAGGAACTCGCCGACCATCGACGCGTGATACGAGGTGCCGCACGCGATGAAGATGATCCGCTTGATCTTCGTGACGTCGAGGTCGATGCCGTCGAACAGCACGTCGTCGTGCTCGAGATCGATGCGCCCCACGAGCGTGTCGGCGACCGCGCGCGGCTGCTCGTGGATCTCCTTGAGCATGTAGTGCTTGAATCCGCCCTTCTCCGCCTGCACAGCCGACCACGTGATGATCTTCGGCTCGCGGGGATGGACCTTGCCCTCGAAGTCCGTGACGACGACGCCGCTCGCCTTGACGACGACCATCTCGCCCTCGTCGACGAAGATCACCTTGCGGGTCTCGCTCAGGATCGCGGTGACGTCGGAGGCGACGAAGTTCTCGCCGTCGCCGAGGCCGACCACGAGCGGCGAGCTGTTCTTCGCCGCGACCAGGGTGCCCGGCTCCTTGTCGCTCATGACGACGAACGCGAAGCTGCCGCGCACGCGCGCGAGCGACTTGCGCACCGCGGCGGCGAGATCCGCCGAGCCCACCAGCGCGCGCTCGACGAGGTGCGCGAAGATCTCGGTGTCGGTCTCCGACGAGAACTTGGCGCCCGCGGCCGCGAGCTCGTTGCGGAGCGCGCGGTGGTTCTCGATGATCCCGTTGTGGATGACGCTGATCGGGCCGACCTTGTGCGGGTGGCTGTTCTCGTCAGACGGCCGCCCGTGCGTCGCCCACCGGGTGTGGCCGATGCCGGTGGTGCCCGGCGCTGGCTCTTTGAGGAGCTTCTCCTCGAGCGCCGCCAGCTTGCCGCGGCAGCGCACGACCTTGGAGGCGCCGCTGCTGCTGACCGAGACGCCCGCCGAGTCGTAGCCGCGATACTCGAGCTTGCGCAGCCCGCCGATGAGGATGGGCGTCGCCTGGCGCGCGCCGACGTAGCCGATGATGCCGCACATGGTTACTTCTTCACCGGGGTGGACTTGGTGGTCGGGGTCGTGGGCTTCGTCGGGGTCGCGGGGGTCGCGACGGGCGTCGCGACGGGCGGGGGCGTGACCGCGGCCTCCGGCGGTGCCGGCTCGGCGGGCTCCTCCGGCTCGTCCGGCTCCGAGTCGATGCCGGTGAGCTCGTCGATGTCCGGCGCCCTGTAGTCGACCAGCGGCGACCAGGTCTTCTTGTCCTTGTCGTAGCTCATCGTGTCGCCAAGGATCTTGCCACCCGGATGCTGACACCCGACAGCGAGGAGAACGGCTAGCAAACCGACCGCGATCTTCATCGGCCGGAACGTATCATGTCAGATGCGGACGCGAAGGGCTTCGTAGCACTCCGCGTAGCCGTACCCGCTGATCCGCCCCATGGCGCGCGCCAGGTCCCGGCTGGACTCGAGGTCGAGCTTGGAGCCCTGCGACTTGTGGGCGGCGATCGCGGCGATCTTGGTGTCGATCGTCGTCGAGATGTCGGCGAAGCACTGGCCGATGCCGCGCGCCTGCGCGTTCATCTCCGGGCTCGACAGGAACGCCAGCAGATCGCAAGGTGTGCGCCTGAGCGCAGAGACCGTCGCGCGGTTCACGAGCCCGTGATCCCAGTGGAGGTCGTTGGCGGAGTGCGTGATGACGAGGTCGGGGCGCGTGTCGCCGACGATCTGGTCGAACCGGCGGACCAGCTCGTGCATCGCGATGTCCTCGACGCGGCACTGCTTCTCCTCGAACAGGATGAACAGGTCGGCGTCGAGCACCTCGGCGCCCGCCTTCGCCTCGGCGGTGCGGATCGCCGCGTTGGTCGGGATCGAGACGACCGCGAGCGTCACCTCGGCACCCTCGGCCGCGAGCCTCGCCAGGAGGCCGCCGGCGCCGACCTCGAGATCGTCGGGGTGGGCACCGAAGGCGAGGACGCGACCGTTCTCTTTGAGTAGGCGATTCATGGCGACCCCTGGACGAGTGCGTGGGAGGAAGAGGAAACGAGCAGCGCGGCCGCATCGGTTCCGCAGTTGAGGAGGGCGTCGAGGAAGCCGAGGTGCGAGACGAAGCCGAGGCCGGCGTAGCGCTGGGCGTAGGTCGGATGGCGGAACTCCTGCCACAGGACCGAGATGCCCGCGCGCCCGAGCGCGTCGGTGTCGAGGTAGCTCGCCGAGCCGCCGCGGCCCGAGAGGTAGGTGCGCGCGCCGAGCTTGCTGCACAGGTCGATGATCCGCGCGGTCTTCGCGCCGACGAGGCCGAGCGACGACGCGCGGACGATCGGCCCGGTGATATGGAACCAGCCGCGCGCGAGGTCGAGCATGTGGAGGTCGAGCTCGAGGAGGTGCGTCCACCGCCGCGCGAACACGATCGCGAGGTCCGCCGCGTAGCGCGCGAAGTGCGGCGCGCGCGCGTAATGCACGTCGAGCGTCCGGCGCATGCGCGCCTGCCAGTGGTGACGCCCGCCGAACCCGGTGTTGTCGATGCGCTTGTCGCAGATCCGGTAGGTCTGCGCGCCGCGCACGAGCGGCACCGTCAGCCACGGCGCGCCG
>JAPLLF010000980.1 GCA_026387715.1 Pseudomonadota bacterium | reverse complement strand
CGCGTGCCGCGATGAAGGCGCCCGTGCTGGCGACGCGGCTCGCCGCGATCCGGATCCTCGTCGGGCTGTTCGCGACCGGCTACGTCGTCGCGCGCGTCGTCGAGTTCGTCCACGTCGCGCGGCTGCCGGCCAAGCAGTTCGACCCGGTCGGCGTCGCGCGGCTCGCGAGCACGCCGATCCCGCCACTCGTGGAGCTGATGATCGTCGTCGCGACGATCGTGCTGCTCGCCGCGTTCACCGCCGGATATCGCTTCCGGCTCACCGCGCCGCTCGCCGCGCTCGGCTTCCTGTGGATCACGTCGTATCGCAACTCCTGGGGGATGGTGTTCCACACCGAGAACCTCGTCGCGCTGCACCTGATCGCGCTCGCGTGCATGCCGGCGGCCGACGCGTGGGCCGTGCGCGCGCCACCCCGCGCCGACGGGAGCTACGTCTGGGGCCTGCGGCTGGTCGCGGCGATCACGGCGGCGACCTACGTGCTCGCGGGCATCGCGAAGCTGCGACTCGCCGGGCTCGACTGGATGGATGGCGAGCTCCTGCGCAACCAGGTCGCGGTCGACAACCTTCGCAAGGCGCTGCTCGGCGACACGATCGCCCCGCTCGCGACCCAGCTGCTCGATCATCCCAACGGCTTCATCGGGTTCGCGCTGATGACCCTCGTGATCGAGCTCGGCGCGCCGATCCTGGTGCTCGGAATCGTCACCGAGCGGAAATGGATCCGGCGGCTCGTCCGGTTCTGGATCGCCGGCGCGGTGGGCTTTCACCTCGGCGTCGTCCTCATGATGAACATCTGGTTTCCCTATCCACTCACCGTGATCCCGTTCATGGCGGCGCTGCCGGTGGAGCGATCGCTCGCGTGGATCGGAAATCAGTTGCGCTCGAAACTACGGCTGTAGTAATGCTACGAGAGTCGTAGGAACGAACCCATGGCGAACTGTCCCGAACTCACCAATGCCGAGCTCCGCGTCATGAAGGCGCTGTGGGAGCTGGACGCGGGCACCGTCGCCGAGGTGCGCGCCGCGCTGCTCCGTCGCGGCCAGGACCTCGCCTACACCACGGTGATGACGCTCCTGGGGCGGCTCGCGACCAAGGGCGCGGCCGGCGTCGACAAGACCCGCGAGCCGTTCGTCTACACGCCCGCGTATCGCCGCGAGTCGGTGCTCGGCGATCGCCTGCGCGAGTTCGTGCGCGAGGTGTTCGACGGGCGCGCCGAGGCGCTCGTGCTCGGCCTGGTCGCAGACGAGGCGCTGTCGCCCGCGCAGCTCCGCGACATCGAGCGCCAGATCGCCGACGCGGATCCCAATCAAATCGACGCGCCGACCCCGATCACCCCGCCGACGGTCAAGCCGGGCAAGCGAGCGTCGAAGTGACGGTGCTCGAGGCAGGTGCCAGCGCGAAGGCCGCGATCCACGCGCTCGCGATGGTCGGGCTGCAGGGCACGATCCTCGCGGTGGTCGCGCTCGCGATCACGCGCGCCGGTCGGCTACGCCCGGCCTGGCAGGCGGCGGTGTGGCTCGTCGTGCTCGCGAAGTTCGCGTTGCCCTGGGGCCCCGCGTTGCCGTTCTCGTTGTCGGACCTCCTCGCGGCGTTGCGCGGCGACGCGGTCGCGGCGCCGTTCGCGCCGTCGGCCGACGTGCCGTTCGTGGCGGCCACGTCGTCGATCGCTCCGGCCCTGGGCTGGCTCGCGCTCGCCGGCCTGTGGATCCTGGGCTCCAGCTACTTCGCGGCGCGCGCGATCGCCGCGTCGCTCCGTGCCCGGCGTCAGGCGCTCGCCGCGCCGCCGGCTTCCGCGGACGTCGTCGCGCTCGTCGGCGAGCTCGCGGCGCGCATCCGCGTGACCGCACCGCGCGTCGTGATCGGCGATGGCGCCGTCGGGCCCCACGTCATCGGCGTGCGCCGGCCGATCATCGTCATCCCCGCGTCACTGGTCGGTGACCTGGTCGGTGACCTGCTCCGGGCGACGCTGCTCCACGAGCTCGCCCACGTGCGCCGGCGCGACGCGATCGCGCGCGTCGTCCAGCTCGTCGCGACCGCCGTGTTCTTCTTCTGGCCGGTCGTCCGGCTCGCCAATCGTCGGCTCGACCTCGCGCGCGAGGCCGCGTGCGACGCGTGGGCGCTCGAGGCTGGCGATCTGCCGCGCCCGGCGTACGCGCGCTTGCTCGTGCAGATGGCACGCCTGGCCCGGGGAAGCGAGCCGTCGCTCGCGCTGGCCGCGTCGCGGCCGTCCGCGCTGCAGGCCCGGGTCGACGCGGTGCTCGCGGCGCGCGCGCGGCGCGGGTTCGGTCCGATCCACGCGCTCGGCCTGCTCGCCTGGATCGCGCTGTCGCTCGGCGGCGCTCGCTCCGCGGCGGCCCGCGGCGAGCCGGTATGCCAGTACTCGTCGCACATGGCCGAGGTGCTCCGGGCGCTCCACCCCGAGGCCGACCTCGATGGGGACGGCGTGCTGTCGCGCGGTGAGGCGTGCGAGTTCCAGGCCGAGCTTCGCCGGCGCGTGACCGAGCCTTCTACCGGCGAGCTCGTGTCTCGGCTCGCGGTCGAGGAGCAGGACCTGCTAGCCGAGCCACTGTGTTGCAATTGCGAGTCTTTTCAGGGACAACCCTCCCCACTAACCGTCGATCCGAGCTGCCAACAAGGAACTGTCACGCCATGAAGAAGCTTATCGTTGCCGCGATCCTGCTCACCACCGCCTCCTGCCAGCAGGACACCAAGAACCTCGAGCGCAAGGTCGACGACCTGGCCAAGAACCAGCTCGCGATGATGGAGATGCTCAAGGCTGGCGGCGGTCGCCCCGGTGCCGCGGCGGCGGGTCAGCAGCAGCAGCGCCGCCCCGAGCCGGATCGCGCCAAGACCTACTCGGTGCCCGTCGACGGCGATCCGGCCGACGGCCCGGCCGACGCGAAGGTCACGATCGTCAAGGCGTACGACTACGCCTGCCCGTACTGCGAGAAGGTCCGCCCGACGATGGACGAGCTCCGCAAG
>JAPLLF010000967.1 GCA_026387715.1 Pseudomonadota bacterium | reverse complement strand
AGTGCGCTGTAGTCGGCCACGTGCACATGATAACCTCCGACGAGGCACGATGATCACCCCAGGCCTGCTTCGCTGGCCATGACCGAAGCGCTACGCGAGCGTTTCGGCAAGTACCACGTGCTCGAGAAGATCGCGCAGGGGGGGATGGCCGAGGTCTACAAGGTCAAGACCATCGGCATCGCCGGGTTCGAGAAGGTCCAGGCGCTCAAGCGGATCCTGCCGAGCTCCGCCCGCGAAGGCCGGTTCATCCGCAGCTTCATCGACGAGGCGCGCATCGCCGTCGAGCTCACGCACCGCAACATCGTGCAGGTCTTCGACTTCGGGAAGGCCGACGGCGAGCTGTTCCTGGCGATGGAGCTGATCGAGGGCAAGGACCTGCGCACCGCGATGGCCGAGGCCACGAGCAAGTCGATCCCCTGCCCCATCCCGGTCGCCGCCCACATCATCGCGGAGGCCGCCTCGGGCCTCGACTACGCGCACCGCAAGACCGACGGGTACGGCGGCACGCTCGGCATCGTGCACTGCGACGTGTCGCCGTCGAACGTCATGCTGTCGACCGACGGCTACGTGAAGATCCTCGATTTCGGGATCGCGCGGGCGTCGTTCGCGTCGGCGCTCGAGCGGCGCCGGCTCCGCGGCAAGCCGCGCTACATGGCCCCGGAGCAGACGATCGGCGAGCCGCCCACCGCGGCGGCCGACGTGTTCGCGCTCGGCATCATCGCGTGGGAGCTGTTCACCGGCCAGGCGCTGTTCCGTGGGGCGGACCACCGCGGACGTCGTGCAGGCCCTGACGCGCACCGCGATGGCGGGTGGCGCGCGCCCGCTCGCGAAGTGGCTCGCCGAGCTCGACGCGACCGTCGTGGCGCCCGGGCTCCGGCCGTCGTGGCGGCCGGAGGTCACGTCGATCAGCGTGTCCGCGGCGACGGAGACGCCGCCGCCCCGCCCGTCGGGACGATCGATCACGCAGTCGCTCGCCAACGTGCCCGCACAGCTCGCCGATTTCGGCACCGGCACGCCGGGCTGGCGGCGCGTCGCCAGCCCGGAGGGCGATTTCGGAACGCACTCGATCGAGCGCGATCTGCCGGGCCTGCCGTTCGAGCCGGATCGAGGTGTCCCGCAGACCGATCAGTTCGAGCGACCGAGCTCGACGGATATCCTGCCCAAGCCGCGGTTCCCGACCGAGCTGACGGTGACCAAGGCGCTCGATCCATGGGCGCCGCATCGCGCGACGACGGGGCTCGCGCGCCTGGCGAACCTGATGCCCGAGCCGCGCACGCTCGACACCGAGCTCCCGGCCCTGCCGTCGCGGCCCACGCCGATCCCCTCGGAGTTCAACGTCGCGACGTCGCCTGCGGTGCCGCGGTTCGACCACGCCGACGAGGTGACCTCGCACGGACGGACGATCGATCGACCGGAGCGCGGCCTCGGCGAGGCCACGAGCTACGACGAACTCGCCATCGAGGCGTCGCTGGATCGCTCGCTCGAGCGCTCCAGCAGCGCCGAGGATCCGATCGACGACGATCTCGGGGCGATGGCGGCCGGCGTGCTCGCCGAGCGGCGGCGCAGCGTCGTCGTCGCGGCGGTGCTCGAGGGCGGCGACGCCGACCTCCGGCGCACCGTGACCGCGAGCCTCGGCTCGTTGGCCTACCAGCGCGGCGCGGTGGTGATCGCGCAGGACGACACGTCCCTGATCGTCGCGTTCGGGCTCGAGGTCGCGGGCGAGGACGACGTCGCGGTCGCGATGGGCTGGGCGCTCGACGCCGGCGCGCTCGCGCGCGACGCGTCCGTCGCCGACGACGACCAGGGGACGATCGCGCTCCGGATCGGCGCCCGCACGGGCGTGGCGACGAGCACCGGCCGGGACTCGATGTCGACGATCCCACCCGTCGCCACCGTGCACACCACGCCGGATCCGACCGGCCCGCGGATCCCCGCCGACGCGATCGACGAGGCGCGCGCGCTCGCGCGCGAGGCCACGCCGGATCGGCCGCTGTTCCTCGGCACCACCGGCCGAGTGACCAGCGCGCTGTACACGCTGCGCGAGGTGCCGACGCCGCGGCGCGCGGTGCGCGGACGCAGCAAGGCGATCGAGGTGATCGGCCCGCGCGGGTTCGAGGAGCGCGATCGCGCGCGGCTCGAGCGGCGCGGCAAGCTGTTCGGGCGTTCGCGGCAGCTCGCCGAGCTCGAGTCGTGGCTCGGCCGCGCGATCGCCGCGAACCGGCGGCTCGCCATCCTGGTGACCGGCGCGGCGGGCACCGGCAAGAGCCGCCTCGTCGCCGAGCTCGTCGCCCGGCGAGGGGCCGAGCTGCGCGTCGTCTCGATCTCGGCGAGCCCGGCGAGTCGGTTCGCGCCGTTCGCGCTGGTGATCGATCTGTACCAGGCCGCCCTCGGGCTGCCGCCCGCGCGCGGCCGGCACGCGCGCGCCCAGGTGACGCAGCGCCTCGCGCAGTGGATGACGAGCGCGGGGACCAAGCCCGATCGCGCGCGGGCGGTTGCCACCGATCTCGATCGCGCGATGGAGCTGCGCGACGGCGTCGGGGTCGCCGCCCCGGAGGTCGCCGACCTGCGGCCGCGGATCTCGGCGGGGCTGGCCGCGTTTCGCGCGGTGATGGCGAACGGCGATCGGCCGCTCGTGACGATCATCGAGGACATCCACCACGTCGACGGCGCGAGCCTCGAGGTCCTGCGCCACACCCTGGCGGTGCCGGCCACCGGCCCGGAGCTCCTGGTGATGACGGCGCGGCTCGACGGGCTCGATGGCGAGCTCCAGCCCCCGCCGGTCGACGTCGTCGTGACGGTCGGCGATCTGGTCGGCGGCGAGCTGCGCGCCCTGATCGCGGACCGGCTCGGCGACGTGGCGACGCCGTTCAACATCGCCACGGTCCTCGCCCGCGGCGGTGGCAACCCGCTGTTCGTCGAGGAGCTCGCCCAGGCGGTGCGCGAGGCCGGCGGAGACGTGCCCGCCTCGGCCCGCGACGTCGTCGCGGCGCGCCTCGATCGCCTCGGCGCCAAGGCCAAGGCCGCGCTGCGGTTCGCCGCCGTGATCGGCGGCACCGTCCGCACGCGCATCCTCGAGGAGCTCCTCGGCGACGGCGGGCGCTCGCCGGGGGGGGAGGTCACGCACGAGCTCGAGGACGAGCTCGACGAGCTGGTCGAGTCCGGCCTCCTCGTACGCCCCGAGAGCGCGGCGCACTCGACGGAGGGCGAGCTGTCGTTCGCCCGCGGGCTCGTCCGCGAGGTCGTCTACGAGTCGATGTCCGCGCGGGCGCAGCGCGAGAGCCACGCGCGCGTCGGCCGGCTGCTCGCGTCGCGCTTCTTCGCCGGCCGAGACGAGCCCCCGGGCGTGATCGCGGAGCACCTCGAGCACGGCGGCGAGCTCGCGGCGGCGGCCGCGTTCTGGTTGCGCGCGGGTCGCCTGGCGCTCCGCGCGAGCGACGCGGAGGGCGCGGTCGTCCACTTCTCGCGCACGCTCACGCTCGAGCGCGACCTCGGGGGACGCACGGCGCTCCACGGCCCCACCCCGCCGTCGAAGATCCGCCGCCGGGAGGCGCTGCTCGGCCGCGAGGAGGCCCGGCGCCTGCTCGGCGATCTGAGCTCGGATCCGGGCGATCTCGACGAGCTCGTGCAGCTGTGCGAGGGCCAGCCGCTGCGGCTGGCCGACGTCGCGATCCGGCGCGCCCAGCGCATGCTGCGGCTCGGCGACTTCGCCAACGCCCACGTCGCGACGGTCGTCGCCGAGGATCACGCGATCGCGGGCGGCGACGATCGCGCGCGGGGCGAGGCGCTCCGCGTGCGCGGCGAGGTCCTCGAGCGGATCGGGCGGTTCGACGAGGCGCTCGCCGCCGTCGGCACCGCGCGCGAGCTGTTCCACCGGCGGGGCGCGATCCACGAGGAGATGGCCGCGATGATCGGCCGCGGCCGGATCCACCTGATGCGCGCGCACTACGAGGCGGCGCGCGACGCGTACACGCCGGTGCTGGCGCTGATCGACCAGACCGGCGATCCGTGGCTCGAGCGCATCGCGAAGAACCACGTCGCCGTGATCGACATGTGCCTCGGCAACTTCGCGCAGGCGATGGCCGCGGCGCGTCGCTCGCTCGACCTGTGCCGACGCTATGGCGACCGGGCGCGCGAGGGCGACGCGCTGTCGGTCGCCGCGATCATCCTGCTCGAGGTCGGCCTCCACGACGAGGCCGCCGAGATGTTCGACGGTGCGCTCGAGAT
>JAPLLF010000223.1 GCA_026387715.1 Pseudomonadota bacterium | reverse complement strand
GTGCGCGGCTCGAGCCGTGGCACCAGCGCGCAGATGCACGCCGCGAGGTGCAGGTGGCACGCGGCGCAGCGCCCGTCGACGTTGTCGCGTCGGCTCATGCGCCCGAAGGTAGGCTACCTCCGCGAATCCTGCCCGAAATTGGGGGGTGTTCGGTGCACCCCGCGACGCTACACAGGGTGCCGGAGTCTCGTATGCTTGGAGTCATGGTGATCAGGCTGTCCGATGATAAGAAACCCCCTGGACCTCGCAAGGAGGGCAAGGGGGACCGTCAGACCGGGCTGGTGCTCGACGAGCGGACCCGCACGAAGAAGCCACCCATGTACAAGGTGCTGCTTCACAACGACGACTACACGACGCGCGAGTTCGTCGTCTGGGTGCTCCAGAGCGTGTTCCACAAGAACGAGACCGACGCGACGGCCATCATGAGTCACGTCCACACCAACGGCGTCGGGATCGCTGGCGTCTACACGTTCGAGGTCGCCGAGACCAAGGTGACCAAGACGCAACACCTCGCGAAGGCCCAGCAGTTTCCGCTGCAGCTGTCGATCGAACCGACGGAATCGTAGGAGCAAGCACCATGCTGTCGCCCGAACTTCAATCGACCCTCCAGCGCGCCGTCGAAGACGTGCGCGTCCGCCGCCACGAGTACCTCACCCTCGAGCACCTGCTCCTGTCGATCCTCGACGATCCGACGGGCGCCGAGATCGTCACCAAGTGCGGCGGCGATCCCGACAGCCTGCGCGGCGACCTCGAGCGGTTCCTCGACGAGCAGGTCGACGAGTTGCCCGAGGGCGAAGACTCGGGGCCCGATCAGACGCTCGCGTTCCAGCGCGTGCTCCAGCGCGCCGCGATGCACGTGCAGGCGGCTGGCCGTCAGCAGATGACGACCGGCAACGTGCTCGCGTCGATGTTCCGCGAGCGCGACTCGCACGCGGTCTACCTGCTCGAGAAGCAGGGCGTCACGCGGTTCGACATCATCAACTACATCTCGCACGGCGTGTCGAAGGTCGACGGCGGGTCCCCGGCCGTGGTGCCGCGCACGCGCGGCGTCGAGGACGACGGCGCCGAGGATCAGAAGGTCGCCAACCCGCTCGAGGCGTTCTGCGTCGATCTCACGCAGCGCGCCCGCGACGGCAAGATCGATCCGATGATCGGCCGCGTCGACGAGCTCGAGCGCATGATCCAGGTGCTCTCCCGCCGTCGCAAGAACAACCCGATCCTGATCGGCGAGCCCGGCGTCGGCAAGACGGCGCTCGCCGAGGGCCTCGCGCTCCGCATCGTGTCGAAGGACGTGCCCGCGCCGATGCTCGACGCCAAGCTCTACTCGCTCGACATGACCGCGGTGCTCGCGGGCACGCGCTATCGCGGCGACTTCGAGGAGCGCCTCAAGGCCGTGATGAAGGTCCTGATCGCCGATCCCAAGGCGATCCTGTTCATCGACGAGATCCACAACATCATCGGCGCGGGCGCCACGAGCGGCGGCACGATGGACGCGGCGAACATCCTCAAGCCACCCCTGTCGAACGGCGAGCTGCGCTGCATCGGCTCGACGACGTTCAAGGACTATCGCCAGGCGTTCGAGAAGGATCGCGCGCTCGCGCGGCGGTTCCAGCGCATCGACGTCGGCGAGCCGACGATCCCCGAGGCGATCGAGATCCTCAAGGGCCTCCGCTCGCGCTACGAGGAGCACCACGAGGTGAAGTACTCCGACGCCGCGCTGGTCGCCGCCGTCGAGCTGTCGGCGCGCCACATCAGCGGCGCGCAGCTCCCCGACAAGGCGATCGACGTGATCGACGAGGCGGGCGCCAAGGTCCGGCTGATGGCACCCGAGCTCCGTCCCGACGAGATCCGGCCGCCGCTGATCGAGGACGTCGTCGCGAAGATCGCGCGGATCCCGACCAAGAGCGTGACGGCCGCCGACAAGACCAAGCTCGCGAACATCGAGAAGGAGCTCAAGGCCGCGATCTACGGCCAGGACGCCGCGATCGAGCAGCTCGGCGCCGTCATCAAGCTGTCGCGCGCCGGGCTGGCGAACCCCGACAAGCCGACCGGCTGCTTCCTGTTCGCGGGCCCGACGGGCGTCGGCAAGACCGAGCTCGCCAAGCAGCTCGCCGCGACGCTCGGGATCGAGTTCCTCCGCTTCGACATGTCCGAGTACATGGAGAAGCACACGGTGTCGCGGCTGATCGGCGCCCCGCCGGGCTACGTCGGCTTCGACCAGGGTGGGCAGCTGACCGACGCGATCAACAAGCACCCGTACTCGGTGGTGCTGCTCGACGAGATCGAGAAGGCGCACCCCGACATCTACAACATCCTGCTCCAGGTCATGGACCACGCGACGCTCACCGACAACAACGGGCGCAAGAGCGACTTCAGGAACGTCATCCTGATCATGAGCAGCAACGCGGGCAGCCGCGAGATGGCGCTCGGGTCGATCGGATTTTCGGGCGGGTTCGATGCGCTCGCACCTGGCAAGGACGGCAAGAAGGCGCTCGAGCGCGTGTTCACGCCGGAGTTCCGCAATCGGCTCGACGCGACCGTGATGTTCGGCGCGCTGCCGATCGAGGTGATCCGCAAGGTCGCGCAGAAGTTCCTCGACCAGCTCGAGGGTCAGCTCGCCGAGAAGAAGGTCGAGCTCGAGGTGTCGCCGGCCGCGCTCGACTGGTTCGTGGAGCACGGCTACGACAAGGCGATGGGCGCGCGGCCGATGGCGCGGCTCGTCCAGAGCACGCTCAAGGCGCCGCTCGCGAACGAGATCTTGTTCGGCGCGCTCGTCAATGGCGGCATCGCGTTCATCGATCTCAAGGATGGCGCGATCGACGTCCGTTGCGAGCCGCTCGCGAACTGACGAGGCGGTATCGTCGGCGCGATGGTCGACGATCGAGACGATGCCCACGACGCCCACGCGCCGACGCTGATCTCCGGTGACGACGCGTCGCTGCCGACCCTCGCGGTGGGCGGCGCGGTGCCGGCGCCAAGCTCGGTGCTCCCGATGGCCGGCCCGCGCTACACGCTGGGCGCGCAGATCGGTCGGGGCGGCATGGGCGAGGTGGTGGGCGCGTACGACGAGCAGATCGGGCGCGACGTCGCGGTCAAGCGCATCCTGGCCCCGGCGCCGTCGGCCGACGAGCTCGCCCGCTTCCTGCGCGAGGCACGCGTGCAGGGGCGGCTCGAGCACCCGGCGATCGTGCCGGTCCACGATCTCGGGTTCGACGCGCAGGGCCGGCCGTACTTCGTGATGAAGAGGCTCGTCGGCGAGGCGATGAGCGACCTGCTCCAGCGCATGAAGGCGTCGACCGATCCGGAGCAGGCGGCGACCATCCGCCGGCGGCTGCTGCGCGCGTTCGTCGACGTCTGCATGGCCCTCGAGCTCGCGCACGGCCGCCAGATCGTCCACCGCGACCTCAAGCCCGCGAACCTCATGCTCGGCGACTTCGGCGACGTCTACGTCCTCGACTGGGGCGTCGCGCGGGTCGTCGGCGACGAGCCCGCGGATCCGCAGACGCCACACCTGGTGCCCTCCACCGATCTCGACAGCGGGATGACGCGCGTGGGAGCCATCCTCGGCACGCCGGCGTACATGGCGCCGGAGCAGCTCGTCGGCGAGGCCGCGACGCCGGCCTCCGACATCTACGCCCTGGGGTGCGTGCTGTTCGAGATCGTCGCGGGCGAGCCGCTGCACGCGCGCACGCGCACGGCGGGCAGCCTGGTCACCGGGATCGAGGCGCGGCCGTCGACGAAGCGGCCGGAGGCGCCGCCCGAGCTCGACGCGGTCTGCGTGCGCGCCACGGCGCTCGATCCGGCGCTGCGCTACCCGTCGGCGCGGTCGCTCGCCGACGCCGTGCAGGCGTTCCTCGACGGCGATCGCGATCTCGCCGTCCGACGCGCGCTCGCGCTGGTCCACCTGGGGCGGGCCCAGGCGGCCCTCGCCCGCAACGCGCGCAGCGAGGCGATGCGCGAGGCGGGGCGTTCCCTCGCCCTCGATCCCGAGTCTCCGGACGCCGCCCTGCTGGTCACCCAGTTCATGCTCGAGCCGCCGGCGCAGACGCCGCC
>JAPLLF010000897.1 GCA_026387715.1 Pseudomonadota bacterium | reverse complement strand
CGCTCGCCGCGCTCGCCGCGCTCTATCTGGGATATCGCAAGGAGCGCAGCGACAAGGCGCTCGCGTGGCTCGATGCCGCGCTCGTGATGGGCGTGCGCAGCCCCAAGGCCCACGGCCTGCTGGCCGAGGCCCGACGCGTCGAGGTCGAGCGCAAGGAGATGCTCGCGATCTTCCGCGCCGCTGCCTCGCGCTTCCTCGGCGATCCGGCGGTCGGCGTCGCGGTGCGGACGGCGTTGATCGAGGAGCTCGGGCGGTTCGACGAGTTCCGGCCGATCGTCCTCGACCTGCAGGACAGCGGCGCGCTCGACGCGCCGCCGACCGTCGACGTCACCCTCGCCGGGCTGCGTGAGCGCGCGCAGTTCGTCGGCGGCGTCGCGACCGACGTGCTCCGGCGGGGCGATCCCGCGGGGGCGCAGCGGCTGACCGAGCTGCAGCGCGAGCTCGCGAGCCTCACCGCGAACGTCGACACCAGCGCCACGCGGATCGCCGTCCTCGAGCGCCAGGTCATGGAACAACTCGGCAAGATGGTGCTGCGATGAGCGATCCGAACGAGCCGGTCGACAAGGGCGTTGCCATGCGGCGGGCGTTGCTCGCGAAGGTGCCGGCGCTCGCGTATCACGGGCAGTCGGTGCTCGCGGCCCTCGAGCTCGACGAGGACAGCGACCTCCGCGGCGCCGTCGAGGTCGACGTCGATGCGTTCCTCACGCCCCTCGAAGCCACGGTCAAGCGCAGGTGAGCGCGCAGGGCTGCGAGGCATGTGGGAGCGCGTTCGATGCCACCGCGATGGTGTGTCCGTACTGCCGCGCGCCGCGCGGCATGGGCGGCCTCGGACGGGTAGGCGAGCAGGGGCTGCTCGAGCGCATCGCGACCGAGCAGCTGCTCGCGCGCGCCGACGACGGCCTCGAGGACCTCCTCGTCCGCGACCTCGGCGGCCCGCTGTCGCCGATGGACCTGCGCGACGCCCTCGTGCGGGTCGAACAGGCGAGCGACCCGAGCGTGGCCGACCTCGAGGGATCGCTGACCCGCGACGCGGCGATCGCGCTCGACGGCATCGCGCTGTCGGAGCTCGTCGACAAGGCCGGCGACGACATGAAGATCGTGCGCCGCGGCCTCGTGTTCCTCAGGAACAAGCGGTGGACCGAGGCCCTCGAGTGGTGGGGGCTCCATCGCGACGCCCTCGATCCGTCGAAGGATCGCCTGGAGCTCCTGCTCCTCCTCATGGAGGCGTTCACCCACCGGCTCGCCGGCGATCCGCGGCGTGCCGCCGAGCTCTCCAGGCGCATCAACGCGCACCCGCTGTTCCGGCGGATGCGCGGGCTCGAGAAGAAATGAGGTCCACGATGAATGCTCGCACCCTGGCTCTGGTCTCGTTCGCGGCGTTGCTGCTGCCGTCGGTCGCCGCGGCCGAGGCCAGCTTCTACGTCCCGCTGAACGACGAGACGTTGACGACCGCGAAGGTCAAGATCCGGGAGCTCCTCGCGAAGGAGGGCCGGGAGAGCAAGCTCGGCGACCTGCTGCTCGAGCTCGACGCGTTCGCGAGCCTCGACGACGATCAGTGCCCGGGCTTCACCGTCGACGTGCTCAACGCGAGCAACCGCACGCTGTGGGCCGTCGCGGTCACGGTCGAGCAGGAGTCGGGAACCAAGAAGAAGTCCGACGTCGTGCACCTGCCGTACCTCCCGGCGCACACCCAGACCAAGGTCGCGGTGACGTGCCTCGAGGACTACTCGTACAGCTACTCGCGCTACTCGATGTACGACAAGTCGACGACGATCAGCGTCGATCCGTACGCCAAGAGCCCGCGCGGCCTGGCCGAGGGGCTGGGCGCGATGGTGTCGACCAAGGCCGACACCTCGTACACGAGCGCCACGCTGACGCGCACCGGCCCGGGCGCGAGGTCCCTGCTCGAGGTCGCGCTCGAGATGAACGATCCGGCGATCACCAAGGAGCTCGTCGCGGCGATCGCGTCGACCGGCGTCGGCGCCAAGGAGCTCGGCGCGGCGCTCGCCACCAACGAGGCGCTCGCCGCCGTCGTCGCCGAGCAGCTCGCGACGCTGCCCGCGAACCAGCAGGCGAAGCTCGCCCGCGCGCTGCTCGCGTCGACCGCCGCCGAGAAGTGGGTCGACCAGCTCACGCCGCTCATCGACAAGCTGTGCGGCGCCGGGCGCCCCGAGGTCGTCGCGCTGTGGGCCGCAGCCCAGGGGCCCCGGAACATCCCCGTGGCGTCGTTGCGCGATCGCGTGCGCGGCAAGTGCACGCTGCTGCCGACCGACGCCGGGACCCTGGTGGCGTCGCTCGAGAGCGCGCCGACCTACGCCGGCGACGCGCTCGACGCGACGACCGATCCCGTGTTCGCGGCCGTTGTCGCGAAGTGGAAGGCCGCCGCCAAGGTCATCCCCGAGGACGAGGACGCGCCGACGGGCCCGCCGCCGTCGCTGTACGCCTACCTCGCCAACACCAACGACCATCAGGTGATCGCGCTCGGCCCCGCGACGTCGCACGCCGACGCGATCACCGCGATCGTGCAGGGCACGCCGTCCGGCGCCGAGGCGAGCCCGGCCGCGCCGCGCAAACAGGCGTGGCTCGACGAGGCGGTCGCCAGCTCGGACGCGAAGGACAAGATCGTCGGCGACCTGTTCGGCAAGCTGCTCGATGGGCACATCAAGGATCCGGCGATGCGCCTCGCCGTGCGCGCGCTCAAGGTGCACGCACCGCACGAGGCCGATGGCGTGATCATCGCGTACACCAACGAACACTCGAAGGTGTACGACTCGGTGAAGCTCGGCGAGGCCGGCATCGACGTGTTCGATTTCCTCGCGTTCGCGACCGAGCACCTCGCGGATTGCCCGGCGTCGCTCGAGGCGCTCGAGGCGTGCGCCGACGCGGTGGCCGCGAGCAAGCTGCCGCTCACCAAGCACGGCGACGCCCTGCAGCCCGAGTTCGCGTCGTCGGTCCAGCACCTCGTCTCGGGGCTGATCACCAAGCGGCAGATGGTCGACAGCGCGAAGCGGCTGACCGCGGTGGGCTGGTCGGTGCAGTTCGCC